>JBFGFW010000555.1:0-1502 GCA_041579395.1 Sulfitobacter sp. | reverse complement strand
TGATAAAACACAAACGCCTGCATGCCCGCTTCTTGGCTCAGAACGTCGAACTTCTTGATCGCGGCGGTCATATCGCCGGTTCCGACAAGCGCCCAGGCCTTAACCAGCCCGTCAACCCAAGGGCCGATGCCGCCTTCATCGCCTGTTTGCGCCAGCAAACCGGGATAATCTTCCTCCTGTGCCAGCGCGGCCGTTGTCACCAGATATGCCACCTGGCTGGACTGACCTGAACTCGCCATGACTTTCGCCAGTGGGATCGCTTTGGCCACATCGCCCAACGACAGATAGGCCTGAACGGTGCTTTCCAGAAATTCGGCATTCTTGGGCTCGCGGGCCAGCGCTTCGGCATAGTATTTGGCGGCCTGCCTGAAATCGCTATGCACCGCTGCCTGACGCCCGGCCAGATACGCGCCGGCGACGGACTGCGCGGCAACGGGTGCAGGCAAGGACAGCCCAAGCGCGACCACACTGGCAGACAACAATAGGGAACGGATCATACGGGCAGCCTTATCTGATTTTGCGGGTGACGCTATCAGGTTCATCTGCAAGCGCAATGGTGCCACAGAGTAGCGCACCGGGATCGGCGTCAATCTGCATTCCAGAACGTGAAAAAGGCGCGGCTCTGCGCGCCTTTTCCAGATTGGGTCTATCCTGCGAATTACATATTCGGATAGTTCGGTCCGTCACCGCCCTGCGGCGTGGTCCAGACAATGTTCTGCGACGGATCCTTGATATCGCAGGTCTTGCAATGCACGCAGTTTTGAAAGTTGATCACGAACCGCGGGTCCTTGCCGGCTTCTTCGACGAATTCATAAACACCTGCCGGGCAGTAACGGGCCGACGGGCCAGCGTATTCAGGCAGGTTCACCCGGACCGGGACGGTCGGATCAATGAGTTTCAGATGCGCCGGCTGATTTTCATCGTGGTTGGTAAAGGAAAACGCCACGTTGGTCAGACGGTCAAAGCTAAGCTTGCCGTCTGGCTTGGGATAGTCGATCTTCTTGTGTTTACTTGCTTTTTCTGTCGCTTCGGCATCAGATTTGCCATGGCCCAGCGTTCCCAGAAGCGAAAAGCCAAAGGTGTTTGTCCACATATCGAACCCGCCCAAAACCAAAGAGGCAGTCAGACCGTACTTGCTCCACAATGGTTTGACATTGCGCACTTTCTTCAGGTCCTTGCCGATCTCGCCAGACCGCACATCGGTTTCATAATCGGTCAGTTCGTCGCCACTGCGGCCTGCCTTGATTGCCGCAAACGCAGCCTCGGCTGCGGCTTTGCCTGACAGCATCGCATTGTGGTTGCCCTTGATGCGCGGCACGTTGACCATGCCTACCGAACAGCCCAACAGCGCCACGCCGGGGGCGACCATCTTGGGCATTGACTGGTACCCGCCTTCGGTGATCGCCCGCGCACCGTACGCCACGCGCTTGCCGCCTTTCAGCAATTCCGCGACCATCGGATGATGCTTGAAGCGCTGGAATTCCATGTAGGGAAACAGATAT
>JBFGFW010000554.1:0-1517 GCA_041579395.1 Sulfitobacter sp. | reverse complement strand
GCTGACTTTGTGCTGATCGGCACCGATGTGCCAAAGCTCGACAGCCGCGCCAAGGCGACCGGGCAGGCGACGTTCACGATGGATGTCTACCGCGAGGGGATGGAAACCGTCGTTGTCGCGCACCCCGAAAAGATGGGGGCCACCGTGGCCAGCTTTGACGATGCCGATGCGCTGGCGGTACCCGGTGTCATCGCCGTGCGCCAGATCACCCAAGGTGTCGCGGTCTATGCCAAAAACACCGCCGCTGCCCTGAAGGGACGCGAGGCACTGACCGTGACATGGGACGATAGCAAGGCCGAGACGCGGACGTCCGAGCAGATTTACGCGGATTTCTCGAAGGCCGCTGCCGCCGGGGGCCGCCCCGCCGAAGAGGTGGGGGATGCATTGGCTGCCATTGACGGGGCCATTCAGGTTGTCGAGACAGAGTTTCATTTTCCCTATCTGGCGCATGCAGCGCTTGAGCCGCTTGACGCGGTGATCGAGATCACGGACGGCAAGGCCGAGCTGTGGATGGGGTCGCAATTCCCGTCACTGGACAAGCCGACGCTGGCCGGAACGCTGGGAATCGATCCATCCAATGTGTCGATCAACGTGATGTTTGCCGGGGGCAGCTTTGGCCGCCGCGCACAGCCAACCGCCCATGTCGCCGCTGAAATCGGCGAGATCGCAAAGGCCGCTGGCGGCAACGGGTCGTGGAAACTGCTGTGGACCCGCGAAGACGACATGATGGGCGGCTATTATCGCCCGCTGACTGTTCACAAGCTTAAGGGTGGCCTGGACGCGGACGGCAACATCGTCGGCTGGCACGATATCGTCGTGAACCAATCCATCATGGCCGGTGGTCCGATGGCGGGCATGATGAAAGATGGCATGGACCCCACGTCCTACGAAGGGGCGGTCAAGATGCCCTATGACATGCCCAACCTCAGGGTTGACTGGGCGCAGCAGGAAAGCCCGGTTTCGGTGCTTTGGTGGCGGTCTGTCGGCCATTCGCACACCGGCTATGCGACCGAGGTTTTCCTTGATCAGTTGCTGGAAGCGGGCGGGAAAGACCCGGTTCAGGGCCGCCTTGATCTGTTGAAGGATGACGCGGGACGTGACCGCGGCGTGTTGGAACGGGTCGCTGAAATGGCGGGCTGGGATGGCACCAAGGTCAAGGATGGCCGGGCCTACGGCGTGGCATTGCACGAAAGTTTCAACACCTATGTGGCGCAGATCGTCGAAGTGTCGGACGTTAACGGCTTTCCCAAGGTTCACAAAGTCTGGTGCGCCGTCGATTGCGGCGTCGCCGTGAACCCCAACGTGATCCGCGCGCAGATCGAAGGGGGCGCAGGTTACGGTCTTGGGTCGATCATGTATGACGAGGTGACGCTTGGCGAAGGCGGCACGATCGTCGAGCGCAACTTTGACCAATACCGATTGCTGCGCCAATTCGTCCTCACCCATGATCCATGCCCAGCGTGCTCCCGATTGGTCCGCCCGCTTTAACTGGCTTTTTAAACTCCCCCCCATCCCAT
>JBFGFW010000553.1:0-1523 GCA_041579395.1 Sulfitobacter sp. | reverse complement strand
GCATAATATCGACGGCCAACGCGGGGGTGACAGCCCCCATCGTCAGACCAGCCGTCATGGCCAGCCCCATCATCCAAGACTTCTTCGACGTCATTTTTCTATCTCCCTATGGCAATGTGGTTTTTTGTTATTGAGAGCTACTTTAACGCGAAGAATGGTGCCGCCTATTTGTTTTTGAATACAAATTCCGGCATCGGCGGCTTCAAGCTCCCCCTGATCTTGGGAAAAGGTGCTTCAAAATCTCCCACTTAAGAGGGCAAAACTGTTATTCTTCTATGTGTTACCGACGTCGCTTTTCTTGTCTTGAAAAACCCGTCGCGCACCCAGATCAAGATGTCTGGTCATGGCTGATCGGGTGGCCTCGGCGTCCTGATCCAAGATCGCGTCAATCACCGCCAGATGTTCTTGCTCTGACAAGTTCACGTGTCGGTGGTGCACGAAGGCTGCCAGCGTCCGGGCAAGGTTCATCGCAATCAACATGTGTGGACGCAGGGTATGCATGATCTGGGCAAAGAAAGCATTGCCGGATAATTCTGCCAGACGGATGTGAAAATGCGCATCGCCGGCAGAGCGCTCATAGTGGCTCCTGTCGTCATTGCTGGTCAGAAATGCGCGCTGTTCCTCCAGAAACTGCCGCGCGCCGGGCATCAGGTCTTGTGCAACGGTGGCCGCGATTTCGGGCTCGATCGCCAAGCGGCAGGCATAACAGTCCTTGAGCAATGGCAACTGCGCGTCCCGGCTAAGCTTGGCCACCGCGCGCGGATCGAAATCCGCCACCACAGTCCCCGAACCCTGACGCGACTGTACCAGCCCTTCGCTTTTCAGCACGTCCAGTGCGGATCGTATGATCGTGCGCGAGACGCCATAATCCTGTGCCAGCCTGCTTTCCGTCGGCAGCGTGCTGTTTGGTGGGTAATTGCCCATCAAAATGCCCGACAGGATATCATAATACAGACCGTCGGAAATCCGTCCGGTTTTTGGCACGGTCTTTGACAACATGCGCGGTACTCCCCCCGCAAGCAGGCTGGCCTTTCGGTGTTGAAAAATCAACTCTGCAGTTTGATACGCCGCATGCTTGGATCAACGCGCGCCCGCCGCATAAAAGGGCCGACGATCAGCGCGAGTGTTATCGGTCACGTCGGTCGCTTTGACCCCTGCGGCGCAGCTTTGAAAATCGTGAACAACTCTTGCGGCTTATCCACGCCGCGCATCATATAGCGCCCCAATGAAACCAGACCGGACGCGGCATGGGGCACATCGCGCGCCACCGCTTCTGAAATGATCGTGTGCCGACCCAACGCGTGGTGCATCCCCGCCATCCGCGCGGCCAGGTTCACCTCGGGGCCGATGACGGTAAAATCCAGCCGGGCGTCGCCCCCCATATTGCCGTAAAGCACCGGCCCGGCGTGGATCGCCATGGTATAGCCAAGCGTCGGCAAGCCCGCAGCGGCACGCGCCTGACTGCGGCTGGCCATGCCGAATTCCAACGCTTCGGTCATCTTCAGGGCGCGGAGCGGGGCATC
>JBFGFW010000552.1:0-1523 GCA_041579395.1 Sulfitobacter sp. | reverse complement strand
GAAGGCGGCACGATCGTCGAGCGCAACTTCGACCAATACCGATTGCTGCGAATCAACGAGATGCCGGAGGTCGAGGTCGCGATCATCCAAAGCGACAATGACCCGACCGGCATCGGCGAACCTGGTCTGCCGCCTGTCGGTCCTGCCGTGGCGAACGCATGGCGCGCGCTGACTGGGCAAATGATCACCAAACTGCCCTTTACCAAATCTGTCGGAGTCTGAGCCATGAAAGCATTCTTGAAACTTCTGGCGCTTGGCGCAGTGATGGCTGGCCCTGCTGTCGCCGAAACGGTGAACGGCTTGCGCACGGTCGATGAATTCAACAGCATCGAAGGCGAGGCAGAGCGTTCCACCGCCATTTTTGAGGAAATGATGGTCGTGATCGGCCACCCTCGTTGTCTGAACTGTCACCCGGTCGACAATTCTCCGCGCCAAGGGATGAGCATGGAAATGCACAATCCGCCTGTCGTGCGCGGGGATGCTGATTTCGGGGCGCCCGGCATGCGCTGCACAACATGCCACGGCGACCAGAACTTTGCCTATGCGGCGGGCGGCGGGTCCATTCCAGGCCATTCGCCGTGGCAACTGGCCCCGATTGAAATGGGGTGGATCGGCAAAAGCGCCGCAGACATCTGTGCCCAGATCAAGGATCCGGAACGCAACGGCGACCGGTCGCTGGCGGATCTGCACGAACACAATGCGGAAGACGGCCTTGTCGGCTGGGGCTGGACCCCCGGCGAAGGCCGCGAACCCGCGCCCGGCAGCCAAGAGATTTTCGGTCAGTTGACGCAGGCCTGGATCGATACGGGTGCCGCGTGTCCGGCAAGCTGATACAGCTTTAGGCAACAAAAAAGGCCGCTCGTTGCAGAGCGGCCTTTTCACGTTGTGCGGCGGTTTTCAGTCCTCGAACACCGCCAACCCCAGCCATTCAGCGATCAGGGCAGGTGTCTCGACCCCGTCAATCTCGATCGTCAGGACATTCTCGCGCAGCATGTCGGTCGCGTTGCGGGCGGTAACATTCTTTAGCGTGAACCGCCCACGCAGACGCGACCCGGCTTTGACGGGCGTCAGAAACCGCAGCTTGTTCATGCCATAGTTGATGCCCATCACCTGACCCGGCATCATGCTGAAACAGTCGTAGGCAAAACGGCTTGCCAGCGACAACGTCAGAAACCCATGTGCAATCGTGCCGCCAAATGGCGTTTCCTTGGCCGCGCGTTCGGGATCTATGTGGATCCATTGCAGATCATGGGTGGTTTTCGCAAACTGGTCGATCATCTCTTGGTCGACCGTGATCCAGTTCGATACCCCCACTTCGGTGCCGATCAAGGCTTCGCTGTGGGCAACGGCGTCTTTCAATGCGGACATCGTGCGGCTCCTTATTTCGGGTCAGCGGCGACGCGCACCATGCGCTTGCCCTTGTTGTCGCCCGCCAGCAGACCGATTAGCGCGTGCGGCGCGTTTTCCAGCCCGTCCACGATGTCTTCGGTCACTTTGATCTGACCGTTGGCCACCCAGGTTTG
>JBFGFW010000551.1:0-1543 GCA_041579395.1 Sulfitobacter sp. | reverse complement strand
CGCTGATGGCCACCATCGCCTGCGAAGTCCACCACGCTGACGACCGCTTTGACTGGACGGGGTTTTACCGGGTCACGGCCCCGGAACTGCTGAAAATAGGCCCCTATCAGGGCGGGCACGGGTGCTTGGTCATCCCGTTTGCGCGCGGAGTCTGCGGTGCTGCAGCGCGCAGCGGTCAGGCGCAGCTTGTGGCGGACGTTGATGCCTTTCCCGGCCACATCGCCTGCGCCAGTTCAACCCGGTCCGAACTGGTCCTGCCGGTCAGGGATGGTACCGGCGCGTTGATCGGGGTGTTTGATATCGACAGCAATCAACCTGATGCATTCAACCAAGACGACGCGGACCATCTGGCAGCGATCCTGAAGGCGTGTTTCGCCACTGTGAAATAATGATGGATTTTTTCACGGACCTGAGGCATCGTGAAAATTGAAGCTGAAATTTCACGGAAAACGCTGTGCAACACGCGACGCCATTGACATCCCAGACCCTTGGGGCCGATCTGCGGGCCCTGCGCAAGGCGCGCGGGCTGACCTTGCATGCGCTTGCGGAGACGCTCAACCGATCTGTCGGCTGGCTCAGCCAGGTGGAGCGTGATCTGTCAGACCCGTCCATCACCGATCTGCGGCATATGGCGGCTGCCCTCGGCGTGTCGGTCTCCACGCTGTTTCGCCACGCTGCCGCCCCCGCCAACGAAGCGGGATATATCGTCCGCAAGGATGCAAGGCGGCCGATTGGGTCCACTACCGCCGGTCTGATCGAAGAACTGCTGTCCCCTGATCTGACCGATGATTTTGAAATGGTTCATTCGACGTTTCTACCGCACAGCCGGATCAAAGAGCCCGTCATCCGCCCAACCCAAGAGGTGGGATATATCGTGTCGGGCCAATTGGTGATCGACATCAAGGGCACTGACCATGCGTTGAACCCCGGCGATAGTTTCCGTATCCGCGGCGAACCCTTTCGGTGGTCCAATCCCCATCCCACTCCGGCCACTGCGATATGGGTCATCGCGCCCCCGGTGTATTGATGTCGTTCGAGGTCTGGATCATCTTCGCGCTGTTCTGGGTGGTTTTCGTCACGACACCTGGGCCAAACGCGGTCAATTGCATCAATAACGGCATGACGCTGGGGTTTCGTCGGGCACTGGTGGGCGTGCTGGGAATCTTGACGCAGGCAAGCCTGTTTCTGGTGTTGTCGGCACTGGGAGTGACGGCATTGATTGCGGCCTCTCCAGAGGCTTTCGTGTTGGCGAAATACCTTGGTGCGGCGGTGTTGATCTGGTTGGGGGTGCGCGGCTGGAGAAACGCAACCAAGCCACCCCGCATGGACGTGCGCCCTGCGGCTTCGATCTATTTGCGCGCCTTCGCGATTGCCACGGTCAACCCTAAAAGCGTGGCGGGATATCTTGCCGCCTTTTCGCAATTCGTGCAGCCAGAGGTGCCGATCTGGCAGCAGATGGGTGTGATCCTGCCCACTGCGCTGGTGCTGACGACGTTGAGCTATACTGGATTTACCGCACTTGGCGCGGGCATCGGGCGGGCGG
>JBFGFW010000550.1:0-1545 GCA_041579395.1 Sulfitobacter sp. | reverse complement strand
GCCACATTTGAAGCAAGCCGTTTCGTCGCATCTGCACGGTGGTACCGCAGTCTTTGAAGCGGCATATTTCCGGCGCGTCGCAGTTGGTTGCACCCGAATTGCCGCTGGTCGGCTTTGGGTCCGAAACGGCTATCTCTGTGATGCAGTGATTGTCTGCGGGTAGCGTACCCGGCAATCTTACCTGCAAGCGCCTCACGACATTCCGTGCCCTGTCCTTTGCAGAATTCCGTCCACATCAATCTTTCCAGTGCCTGCGCCATAGGTTCGTGCCCCGGAAATGATCTGCGTCCGAAACCCGTCAGATATCGCAGCGGGTGCGTCTTTCAGTATGGCGGCCTGCAAGGTGATTGCCATCCGTTCGGCGATGAAACGCGCGAAACCCTCAGACGGGAACGTGCCGGTGAACAGATTTGATATTTCAGCACCCAGGGTTGGGTCCACCGCATTTACCTTGTCCAGATAGACATCAAGCGCCTCGGGTGTTTTTGCGACCGTGCGCAAAATATCCAGGGCAATGACGTTGCCCGACCCTTCCCAAATCGCGTTCAGAGGCGCTTCGCGAAACAGACGCGGCATGGGTCCTTCTTCGACATAGCCCGCGCCGCCGAGGCACTCCATACATTCATAGACAAAGTTAGAGCATCTTTTGGTCAGCAGATACTTTCCAAGGGCAACGGCAAGCCGGACATACGCCCGGTCTTCGGGTCGCTCGGAATCGTACAATGCGGCGATGTGCATGACCATCGCCGCTGCCGCCTCGTATTCGACTTGCAGGTCGGCCAGAACGGCGCGCATCACGGGCTGATCTATCAGGCGGCGCTGAAATGCCGTGCGCCCGAACGCATGGTTGACCGCCTGGGCCAACGCCATCCGCATGATGCCCAGGGTCCCCGATATAGTGCCCAACCGCGTGTGGTGCACCATATCGATGATGGTCTTGATCCCGTTGCCCGGATCACCCAGCCTTTGCGCCCAGGCGCCGTGATATTCGATCTCTGCCGACGCATTCGCCTTGTTGCCCAGTTTATCCTTCAACCGCATGATATGGATCTTGTTCAACGTATCATCTGGCAAGACACGCGGCACCAGAAAGCAGGTCAGCCCCTTGTCCAGATAGGCCAGCGTCAGGAAACCGTCGCTCATCGGCGCGGAACAGAACCATTTGTGACCGGTCAATTCATAGCCGCCGTCAGACATCGGCCGCGCAGTCGTCGTGTTGGCCCGAACATCGCTACCGCCCTGTTTCTCGGTCATGGCCATGCCAAGGGTCACGCCCGTTTTCCGGCTGATTTGCGCCAGTTTCGCGTCGTACCTGCCGCCGATGATCTTATCGAGCCACGGCTGCCCTTCGGCTCGATGTTGCATAAGCGTCGGGACAGACGCGTAGGTCATATTCATCGGGCACATGACGGACGCCTCGACCTGGCTTACGACCGCAACCATGGCCGCATGGCCCATATGGGGGCTTTTGCCGGGGGCGCTATACGCCACATCCTGAATGCCGTGCTTGAACGCCAGATCCATCAGCGCGTGATAGGAGGGGTG
>JBFGFW010000549.1:0-1563 GCA_041579395.1 Sulfitobacter sp. | reverse complement strand
TCGATGGCGCGGGGCAGCTGGTGCAGGTTCTTGCGGTGCACAACCGCGTTCAACGTCAGCGGAAACCCGATCTGCGTGATCCATGCCGCTGCCTGCATCTTGCGCTTGAACCCCCCCTGATAGCCGCCGATGTGGTCGGCCATGTCAGCGTCGGTTCCTTGCAGCGATAGCTGGATATGATCCAATCCCGCAGCATCCAGTTCCTGCAATCGCCGTTCGGTCAGACCGATCGCCGAGGTGATGAGGTTTGTATATAGCCCCGCATCGCGCGCCGCTTTGACCAGCTCCACCAGATCGCGGCGCGAGGCGGGCTCGCCCCCCGACAGGTGCAGTTGCAAGACACCCAGATCGGCGGCCTGCCGAAACACATCCGCCCACATTCCGGTGGAAAGCTCCCGGTCCTTCCGGGCCAGCTCAATCGGGTTGGAACAATAGGGGCAGGACAGCGGGCAGCGGTGTGTCAGCTCTGCGAGCAAGGCGATGGGGGCGGGGGCCGTCATGCGCGCACCTCCAGAATGCGGCGGTCCATCAGGCCGACGATAAACTCACTGATGTCCGAAGCAATTTCGCTGACAGGCGCGTTGTAGCGCGCCGCAAGGTTTTCCGCGATTTGGCCAAGGGTGCTGGTGCCGTCAATCTCGTTCAGGATGGCAAGGCCGATCGGATCAAGGTTGATCGTCCGTTCAGGGGCCAGCAGAACCCAAAGCGCGCGGACCTTGTCAAAATGCAGCCGGACCCCTCGGGGAATGAACGGGATGTCTGACAGCATGGGCGTACCGTCTGTCATGTCTGCGCCGCATGCAGATGGGTGTCTGGCTGCCACGCCCCCGGCGGGATGCGCGCGGGCGTGACATAGGCGGCGTGCAGCGCGTCCAGTTGCGCCCATAAAACATCGGTCTTGAAGGTCAGCGCGGCGGCGGCGGCATCCTGCTTTTCGTCGGTGTCGGCATGCTCCAGCACCCATGACAGCCCAAAGGCCACGTCTTTGGGGGCCTCATTCAGCCGGTTGCGGAAATAGGACAGGCTGCTGTCATCGGCAAAGTCATAGTTTGCCAGCAGCCCTTCGATCCGGGCGGCATGTATCTTGGGGGCGAAAAGTTCAGTCAGTGACGCGGCGACCGCTTCCAGCAACGTCTTGTCGCGCACGAAGCGCACATAGGCGTCAACGGCAAACCGCGTGGCGGGCAACACGCCTTGCGCGCTGGCGACATAGTCGCGATCCAGCCCCACGGCATCGGCCAGCCGCAGCCAGCGCGCAATGCCACCTTCGTTTTCAGCCGTGCCGTCATGGTCTTCGATCCGGGACCGCCACGCGCGGCGCAAAGACGGATCGGTCACGCGGCTCATGAACGCTGCGTCTTTCATGGGAATGCTGGCCTGATAGTAGAACCGGTTGATGACCCAGGCCCGCACCTGGTTCGGCGTGCACCCACCAGAGTGCAGAAGGGTATGGAAGGGGTGTTTATCGTGGTATCGTTCCGCGCCAATCTGGCGAAGACGGGCCTCGAATTTGGCTGTTGACGTCATATCACAATCTCCATGCCGTCCTGCGCAACCGTCCAG
>JBFGFW010000548.1:0-1574 GCA_041579395.1 Sulfitobacter sp. | reverse complement strand
GCCGCCGTTGGCGCGCACTTCCAACGGCGTCTTCTGCGAGGCGACCATGGCGTCGATCTCCGGCACCACCGCGCCGTAGAAGCTACCGGGCGTGTGGACCATGTCCACGACCCCGTCGCGCACCGCGTCGGGCTGCTGGAACATGCCGATGGCCTCGGGGCCGCCGCGCACTTCGATCTTCACAACGCCTTCGCCAGCGGCATTTACCTTGTCGACAAATTCAAGAAACGATTTGGTGTAAACCAGCGATTCAGGAAATGCATGGACGGCAGTGATCGTGTCCTGGGCAAAGGCCGCTGAGGTCAGCGCCGTTGTGGCAAGGATACCGCCGATGATTGTATGTTTCATTTTGTCTTACTCCCGGTTGGTGGGGTGTCTTTGTTGACGCCCCTATTGGTTTTGCTCTGCGCCTGTTGCGGCGGCAAAGCGGCTTAGGATGCGGGCAACGCCCACGGATGCGCCGCAAATCGTGCGGCGCGAAACTTACTAATTTGATCATTATACTGTGCGGTCAGGTCAATATCGTCCCAGCCGTTCACCAGTTTTTGCTGCCAGACTGGATCAAGGTCAAACGCCACCACCTGCCCTGCGATGGTGGCGTTGCCCGTTGACAGATCCACAGTAGCCGCCGCATCGTCGCTGCCGATCGCCTCAATCAGCCGTTAGAACTCGGCTTCGGACAGGCGCGCGGGCAGCAGACCGTTGTTGACGGCATTGCTTTGGAAAATGTCACCAAAGCTGGGCGCGAACACCGCTTTGATGCCGAAATCAACCAGCGCATAAACCGCCGCCTCGCGGCTGGACCCGCTACCAAAGTTGCGCCGGGTTATCAGCACATCAGCCCGCGTGTGGCGGTTCAACACGTGATCGGCCTGATCCTGCCGCGCATCATGCAGCAGGAACGCGCCGTAACCAGCGCTGCGCGGTGCCGACATGAACCGCGCGGGGATCAACTGATCCGTATCTACATTCGCCTGCGCCAGTGCCACGGCGCGGCCTTCGATCTTGGTCCAGCCGGTCATGTGCGCCCCTCCAGCAACGGGCGCACGTCGGTCAGATGCCCCGCAACGGCAGCAGCGGCCACCATTGCCGGGCTCATCAGATGCGTCCGGGCACCGCGTCCCTGACGGCCCCTGAAATTGCGGTTGGTCGACGACGCGCAGCGTTTGCCCGCGTCGACCCTGTCGCCGTTCATGCCGACGCACATGGAACATCCCGAATCCGCCCATTCCAGCCCGGCGTCGGTGAATATCTGCGCCAGCCCTTCGGCTTCGGCCTGTTTCTTGACTGATGCCGACCCGGGAGACACCAACCCCGGCACCCGAGATTTGCGCCCGGCCAGAACCTTTGCCGCAAGCCGTAAATCCTCGATCCGGCCGTTGGTGCAGGACCCGATGAACACCTGATCAACCGTGACGCTTTCCAGCGGCATCCCGGCGTCCAGCGCCATGTATGCCAGCGCCGCGCGGGCCTGTTCCTGCTTGGCACCTGACAGGTCAGCAGGGTTTGGCACATGGCCGGTGATCGGCAGAGCGTCTTCCGGCGATGTGCCCCATGTCACGGTCGGCGCAATG
>JBFGFW010000547.1:0-1590 GCA_041579395.1 Sulfitobacter sp. | reverse complement strand
AGCGGGTGGTTGATGAGCAGGAACTCCATCACGCCCTCGCGGGCCTTTTTGACCATCGGCGAGTTGGTTTTCACCACCGGCGGCTGGCCCTCGGGGCCGGGGCGCAGGTCGCGCACCTGCATGGCGCAGGAGGCGGCGGGCTTGGGCGGCCCGCCGACGACTTCCACAAGACACATCCGGCAGTTGCCAGCGATCGACAGACGCTCGTGGTAACAGAAGCGCGGCACCTCGATGCCGACCTGCTCGCAGGCCTGAATGAGCGTCATCGCCCCTTCGACTTCGACTTCTTTACCGTCGATGATGATCTTGCGGATATCGCTCATAAGCTCACTTTGCCTTCAGTAACGAACCGATCCGGCTCGATTTTTGAATCTCTTCGCGTCCAAGCGCACAATAGCTTTGCGGGTCCGAAGTATCGACCCCCTTGGCCCTGAAAAACGCGGCGCCGCGCGCTTTCATCCGTGCTTTTTCAGCGTCACTGTCGATATAGGCGTCGATCTCAGCGTCGGAGTAACCCAGATCGCCCGCCTTGCCTTTCAAGTCCCATGCCATCTTGACCGCACGCAGCATTCGCGCGCTGATGTCGGGGCAGTTTTTACGGATGATATCGGCCACGCCCATGTCCAAAAGCGCGTCGTCAATCGCGGCCACTTCACGCAGGGGTGGCTTGGCGGCAGCCGGTGTCACGGTTGCAGCGGTCAGGCTCAGGCCCATCAAGGCGATCATTAGGGTGCGCATATCAATTCTCCTTCATGCAGCGGGCCGGAACGGCCCGTCTGACAGATGGAGATTGGGAGCTATGATATTCAATATCACAGCCCCTTTGGGCCGCAGCCCCGCGATATGTCGCCGATGCGATCACTGGGGGCAGCGCCCCTGAAAGGTCAGCGCCCCGCCATCGAACCGCAGCGCGCTTGCCGGGGCATCGGGGCCAAAGGTCCAGTCGATCTTAGAGTTGCCGTAGTTGCCGACGCAGTATTTCACCGCCTCATAGCGCGCCGCTGCGCGTGCACCGTCGATGGATTTGCCAGCATCCTTGACCGTCACCTGAAATACGTCGCGTTGGCCATCCACCTTGCGCAGTTTGGTGCTGAAATACTGCCCGTCAAAGGCAACACGCTCACCATCATTGGCGCAGCCCGCCAGCAGGGCGCTGACCGTCAAAAGCGTCAAAGCATATTTCATAGACCTACTCCGCTGCGCCTTGGGCCCGGCTTTGCCGACCGCCCCCGCGCCTGTTGTGGACGGACGCGCCTGACACGCGCCCGCTATCGCCGCTCCTGTGCCAAGCGTCAAGCCATCGGGCCTGCCGCCGCACAGGGTTTCACTCTGCCGCGACCGCGCTGACACGGCCCGTGCGTTTGTGTTTGATCCGGTCTTCGATCTCATCCCGGAAGTGCCGGATCAGACCTTGGATCGGCCAAGCCGCCGCATCGCCAAGCGCGCAGATCGTGTGCCCTTCGACCTGTTTGGTCACATCCAGCAACATATCGATCTCTTCGGGTTCCGCATCGCCGGTCACCAGACGGTCCATCACACGCATCATCCAGCCGGTGCCTTCGCGGCATGGCGTACATTGGCCACAGCTTT
>JBFGFW010000546.1:0-1606 GCA_041579395.1 Sulfitobacter sp. | reverse complement strand
TTTGCAGATGCTGTTCACCCGGTTCGCCGCCCGTGAATACGGGGCCCACCTCGAACAGCGCCATGTCCGGGAAACCACGCGCCTGATTGCGGGCAGCGGCCTGCAAAAGCGCAGGCAGCAAGGCCGGGCGCATGTGGCTCATGTCGGTGCTGATCGGGTTTTCCAGCCGCGTTTCATCGGTGCCACCGCCAAACAGCGCGGCAGATGCCTGATCTACAAAACTGTAGCTGACGCATTCGTTATACCCCAACGCGGCACAGGCACGCCGCGCAGCAGCCTCGCGGCGCTGCATCGGTGACAACACCGGCTTGGGGATGCCCGTGGTCAGGCGTGGCAGGGGCCGGCCTTCAAGCTTGGTCAGCGATGCGATGCGCGCGACCTCTTCGACCAGATCCGCTTCGCCCTGCACATCGGGGCGCCAGCTTGGAACATGCGCCTTGTCCCCCTCAAGCCGGAATCCAAGCGATGTAAGGGTCTTGCGCTGTTCGGATTCCGAGATGTTCATCCCGACAAGCGACTGCACCCGCGCGGCGTCAAGCTTATAAAAGCGCGAAAAATCAGGCACCTTGCCAGCGATCACGACCTCTGACGCTTCGCCGCCAGCGATGTCCAGGATCATCTGCGTCGCATGTTCAATCGCATAGGGGGTCCATTCAGGGTCGATTCCCCGCTCGAACCGGTACCGCGCATCCGAATTTATCTTGAGCGCGCGCCCGGTATAGGCGGTGCGCACCGGATCGAAATAGGCCGCTTCGACGAATACATTTACGGTGTCCATGGAGCAGCCGGTTTCGGCCCCTCCCATGACGCCCGCGATGCTTTCGACCTTTTCCGCATCGGAAATCAACGTCATGCCTTCGCTGAAGGTGTATTCCTTGTCGTCCAGGCCCATCAACGTCTCGCCACCTTTGGCGCGGTGAATGCGCAGGGCGTTCCCGGCCACTTTGTCCGCGTCAAACACGTGCAGTGGGCGATTGCGGTCATAGGTGAAAAAGTTGGTCACATCGACCAAGAACGAAATTGGGCGCAAGCCGATGGCGCGCAGCTTGTCCTGCAGCCACACCGGCGACGGGCCGTTCTTCACGCCACGGATCACGCGTCCGTAAAATACCGGGCATTGCTCCAGCGTATCTTCGTCGATGGAGACACTGATCGGGCACGGAAAGGTCCCTTCGACCGCGGGGACATCGCGGGGCTTGAGCGTCCCCAATCCACGGGCCGCCAGATCGCGCGCGATGCCGCGCACACCCAATGCATCGGGGCGGTTGGGGGTAATCGCGATCTCGATCACCGGATCGACCTTGACGGGGTCGTTCTCGGCCAGCCAATCAATGAAACGGTCGCCCACATTGCCCGACGGCAGTTCGATGATGCCGTCATGTTCTTCGGACAATTCAAGCTCGCGCTCGGAGGCCATCATGCCGAAGCTTTCGATGCCCCGGATCTTGCCCACACCGATCGTCGTATCGATGCCGGGCACATAGACGCCGGGTTTGGCAATCACGACGGTGATCCCCTCGCGGGCATTTGGCGCACCGCAGATGATCTGCTGCACGCCTTCGTCGGTGTCCACCTGACAGACGCGCAGACGGTCGGCATCGGGGTG
>JBFGFW010000545.1:0-1613 GCA_041579395.1 Sulfitobacter sp. | reverse complement strand
CTGCTCTTCCTGCTGGCGTTGGCGGCGGCCGCATGCACAGGAAGCGACGCTGGCCCGTCTGCAGCAACTGCCCCACCGGGCCACCGGCCCCGCCCGTCAGGCAGATCAACCCGCCGCAATATGTCTCAAGCTCCTGCAGCGTCACCTGCGGCAGCGCACCGCCCTTGTCGATATACAGGCAAGAGTTCAGCTTCATCAGGTTTTCATACCCGGTCTCGGATTGTGCCAGCAGCACCATCGCGGCCGGTGCCTGCGGCTTGTCCCCCGGTTGCTGCTCCAGATAGGCGACGTCCACTTGACAGCCCAAGATCGGCTGCACTCCCGCGTCCGACATCGCGACGGAAAATTCCAATGCGGCGAACATGTTGTTGGTATCGGTCAGCGCCATGGCGGGCATCTTGGCCGCCTTGCACAGATCAGGCAGCTTTTTCAGCCGCAAAGCGCCCTCCAACAACGAATATTCGGAATGGGTGCGCAGGTGAATGAATCGGGGTGTGTTTGCCATGCCCCGACCCTAAGGCAGCCGACCTGCGGCCACCAGTCCCGCTGCGGTCACCCGGCACAATTTTCCACCGCGCGTGACGGTGCCCCGATCCCACCGGCACAAAATCCCTTGCCAAGGACCCGCACCCGCGCATAGCTTTGATCAGCATTTGCCCGCGCCCCGTTCTACGTCGCATCGAACGCCGCGCAAGCCTCGGGCCCAAGGTACCGCGACTGATCAATACCAATGGACATCACTTTTCTGCTGAACGGGGAAGTCGTGTCACTGACCGGCGTCTCCCCCACGACCACCTTGCTGGACTGGCTGCGCGACACGCGCGGGCTGACCGGCACCAAGGAAGGCTGCAACGAGGGCGATTGCGGTGCCTGCACGGTGATGGTCAGCGATGACGCGGGTCACCGCGCATTGAACGGCTGCATCTTGTTCCTGCCGCAGATCAACGGCAAATCCGTCACCACCATCGAAGGCGTTTCATCCCCCGACGGCACCCCGCATCCCGTCCAACAGGCCATGGTCGATCACCACGGCAGCCAATGCGGCTTTTGCACCCCCGGCTTCGTGGTCACCATGGCGACCGCGCATCTGAACGGGAAAACCGATCACGACATCCAGCTTGCCGGAAACCTGTGCCGCTGCACGGGCTATGCCCCGATCATCCGCGCCGCCAAAGCCGCCGAAAGCCACAGCGTCCCCGACCATCTGCAAAACCTTCGCATTCCAAATGGAGACAAATCCTCGGGGGGGCCGGCGCAGCCGGACGGGGGCAGACAGCCCCCTCAACATCTTCAACCCTCCACGACCGACGCGCTGGCACATTGGTACGCCGCGCATCCGGACGCCACGTTGATCGCGGGGGCCACGGACGTGGGCCTTTGGGTGACCAAGCAGTTCCGCGAATTGGGGTCCGTCGCATTTCTTGGCCAGATCGCCGACCTCGGCGGGATTGCGGACGCGGGCGATCATTGGCGGATCGGGGCCACTGCCACCCTCGCCCAGCTCGAGGCGCATTTCGCACCGCATCATCCCAGCCTCGCCGCAATGCTGCGCCGGTACGGATCCGTGCAGGTGCGCGGCGCGGCCACCATCGGCGGGAACATCGCCAATGGCT
>JBFGFW010000544.1:0-1631 GCA_041579395.1 Sulfitobacter sp. | reverse complement strand
ATACACAGAACCGCGCGGGTGCCGCCATTGGCTTTGTCCTTGCCGGTATTCTTGCGATTTCCATCAACGATATGCTGATCAAGCAGCTGTCAGGCGGCTATCCCCTGCACGAGATCGTTTTTGCCCGTGCCTTTATCGGGATCGTGGTCGGGCTTGTTCTGGTCCAGATGGAAGGCGGCTGGCGGATCCTGAAAACATCGCAGGCGCATTGGCATCTGCTGCGCGGCTTGCTGGTCGTGGTGGCCAACATGACCTTCTTTCTGGCGCTGGCCGCGATCCCGCTGGCAGATGCGACGGCGCTGTTTTTCGTGGCACCGCTGTTCATCACCTTGCTGTCGATTCCGATCCTGGGCGAAAAGGTGGGTATCATGCGCCTTGGCGCGGTGGCCGCCGGATTTATCGGCGTAATCATCATGCAACGCCCTTGGGCGGATGCGGAAAGCCTTCAGGCCTCGCGGCTGGTGCTGCTTTTGCCGGTTGTCGCGGCGCTGACCTATGCGCTGAACCAGCTGATGACACGGCGTCTGGGGGTGCGCAGCAAGGCGTCAGCGCTGGCGATCTATATTCACGGCACGTTCTTGCTGGTGTCCATCACGTTTTTCCTGATCGCCGGCGATGGCCGATTTGCCGACAGCACCAGCACTCCGTCCATGCAGTTTCTGCTGCGCGCGTGGGTCTGGCCCGCGCAGGGCGATCTGTGGGTGTTTCTGGCACTGGGCTGCAACGCGGCGATCATCGGCTACTGCCTAAGCCAGGCGTACCGGATTGCCGACGCCGCCACGGTGGCCCCCTTCGAATACATCGGCCTGCCCTTGGCAGTGTTTTGGGGTGCGGTCATTTTCGGCGATCTGCCGGTGTGGGAAGTTTGGGTGGGGATATCCCTGATCTTGTCCTCGGGCCTGTTCGTGTTTTTCCGCGAACGCTACAAAGTGCGCAGCGCGTTGCGGTCATCCGCCCCCCGCATCGGCTAGGACACCTGCACAACCACCTTGCCCGTCGCCTTGCGGGTGCGCAGTAGGTCCAGCGCCTCGTTTGCTTGTTCCAACGGTAGCACATGGCTGACATGCGGCTTGATCTTGCCCTGAACATACCAGTCGATCAGCACCTGAAAGCTGTCGGTCAGCACCTTGGGATTGAAGGACTTGTACCCGCCCCAAAACAGCCCCAGCACATTCAGGTTCTTGACCAGCAGGATGTTCGCAGGAATCTGCGGCACCTCGCCCGAGGCAAAGCCAAGCGGTAGAATCCGGGCTTCGGGGTTGCAGGCGCGCAATGCTGCCTTGAAATGTTCACCGCCAACCGGGTCATAGACCACGTCCGCGCCGCCAAGCGATTTCATGGCGGTACGGATGTCGTCGGTCTTGGAATCGATCAGGTGATCGGCACCGGCCGCCCGGCAAATCTCAAGCTTGTCTTTTCCCCGCGCGCAGGCGATGACCTCGGCCCCCATCAGCTTGCCCAGTTCAACCGCTGTCAGCCCAACACCGCCAGATGCACCCAGCACCAACAGCCGCTCGCCGGGCTGCAAACGCGCCTTGTGGTCCAATGCGACGTGGCTGGTGCCATAGGCTATTAGAAACGCGGCAGCATCGACTGCCGTCATCTGATCAGGGATTGGCACGCAGATGTTT
>JBFGFW010000543.1:0-1663 GCA_041579395.1 Sulfitobacter sp. | reverse complement strand
CAGCGTTGCTTCCCGCGCCAAGTCTCACGCAAGATATATTGATATCGAAAAGAGCTATTGTTCTACTTACGGGCGCGGATGAACGGGCGGGTGCAGTTGTCACTTTCTACGTTCGACTGACGGCTTGGCAAAATGCGGGTTCAAGGCAAAGTAGCCCCTTTCATTATCGGGCCAATCATGGTCAATTTTTCTGATGTTTCAGGTGCGCTTTGGTTTCAGGGGGGTCAGGGGCCGCAAATCCCTGTTAAATGTCAGCTTGCGGAATACTGTTCCGTTATGCGGTATTGGCAGCGTGAATTTTAGCGCCTAGTCTACGCAGACAGAGTCGCGGACAATCGTGGAGGAGCGTCCGAATCCGGCTTGTTGAGGGAGGGGATCATATGGCCGATACGTCGCCAACAGAGCCGTCAGGCGGGCCGCGCCCATGACTGCAATGACCATGGAGCAGGCCATCCGCCACACCGTCCAGACCAACCCGATGTTCGAGGTGGTCGAGACCGACATTCGCGGTGTGACCTATCGGACGTTCAAGAACATTCCCGGCACCGTGGCCGCCCTGATGCTGGCCAGTCGCGAAAAGCAGGACAATGGTGCCGCCGAATTTCTGGTCTACCGCGACGAGCGTTGGACCTATGACCAGTTCTGCGCCGAGGTGCACCGCCTGTCGCACGCCCTGCGCGACACCTTGGGCATCCGCAAAGGCGACCGTGTGGCCATCGCCATGCGCAATTATCCCGATTTGCTGATGCTGATGCTGGCCATCGCCTCGGCTGGGGGGGTTACCGTGTTTGTCAACGCGTGGTGGACGACCGAAGAATTACGGTACGCATTGCAGGACAGTGGGGCCACGACAGTATTTGCGGATGGCCCGCGCATTGAACGGTTGCAGCCGCTTGAGGCACCGCTGGGTCTGCGGATCATCGGCGTGCGCGATGGCGAAAGCCACGCGGACCTGACCATCACCGCGCTGAAGGCCGACATGCCCGCCACCCCGATTGAAGGCATCGCGTTGGACACCGACGATGATTTCGCGGTGATGTATTCGTCAGGCACCACGGGCAAGCCAAAGGGCGTCGTGCAGACCCACCGCGGTGCGGTCAGCGCTGTGTTCAGTTGGCTGGTGCAGGCGGTTGCGGCCCCGCTTGTCATGCCGCCCGATCCCGACGCGCCGCCGCCGCCGCGATTGTCCGCGCTGGTGGTGACACCGCTGTTTCACGTCACCGCAACGCATCCGCTGTTTCTGCTGGGGATGCCCGCGGGCGCAAAGATCGCATTGCTGCACAAGTGGGATGCCGAAGAAGCGGTGCGGGTGATCAAGGCCGAAAACATCACCCGGTTTCTGGGCGTGCCGACCCAATCGGCCGATCTGCTGGAAGCCGCGAAACGCATGGGCGAAACGCTGCCGTCGCTGACGTGGTTGGGGGCCGGCGGGGCCAAGCGGCCCGCAGCACAGGTGGCGCAGTTGCAAGACCAGTTTCCCGCCGCCGAAATCGCCACCGGCTGGGGCATGACAGAAACCAACGCGCTTGGCATCGGGATGGTGGGCGCGGATTACAACAAGCGTCCCAACGCCGCCGGCAAGCTGCACCCGCCTTTGCAGGAGGTGCGGTTTCTCGACGATCAGGGCAACGATGTTCCGCAAGGGGAGTTGGGCGAAATCACT
>JBFGFW010000542.1:0-1675 GCA_041579395.1 Sulfitobacter sp. | reverse complement strand
TTTCGCCCTTGGCATTCGTCACGTCGGCGACTCCGCGTCAAACCTGTTGGCGCAACATTACGGCACCTGGGCAGAGTTCGAGGCCGCGATGGAGGCTGCCGGTGATGGCACGGGCCCCGCCTGGGAAGATCTGACCGGCATCGACGGGGTGGGGTCGGTGATGGCACAGTCGCTGGTCAATGCCTTTGCCCAACCGGCCGAGCGTGCGTCGATCGACCGATTGGTGGCGGCTTTGACAGTCGAACCGGCAGCGCGTCCCAACACCGAAGGGTCGCCGGTTGCTGGCAAAACCGTTGTGTTTACGGGCACGCTTGAAAAAATGACCCGGGCCGAAGCCAAGGCCAAAGCCGAGCGTCTGGGGGCCAAAGTTTCAGGGTCGGTCAGCGCCAAAACCGACATCCTGGTCGCGGGACCGGGTGCCGGATCCAAGGCCAAAAAAGCAGCGGAACTGGGCATACTGACCCTGGACGAAGACGGCTGGCTAGAGCTGATCGCGGGCGCATGACAGGCAGGCCAGAACCCCTTTTCCCGTTGTTTGCCGCACTTGAAACGCTTGAAGGCGTCGGGCCGAAAACCGCGCAGCATTTTGCCCAGTTGGGGATACAGGCACCGCGCGACCTGTTGTTTACATTGCCTTATTCGGGGATCGACAGGCGGTTGCAGCCAACGCTGAAGGACGCCATCTTGCCTGCCACCTTCACGGTGGCCATCACCGTCGGGCCGCACCGTGCGCCCAGCAACAAGGGCGGGGCGTACCGCATCCATGTTGAAGACAGCGCAACGTCGTTTCAACTAGTCTTTTTTCACGCACGCGGCGATTTCTGGAAGCGGCAACTGCCCGAAGGCGCGCGGCGCATCGTGTCGGGCCGGGTCGAACTGTTTGACGGCATCGCCCAGATGGTGCACCCCGATTTCGTGGTGGCCGAGGATGAGGCCGATCAAATTCCTGCCTTTGAACCGGTCTATCCCCTGACCAGCGGAATTACGCAGAAATTGATTTACAAGGCCACCCGCGCGGCGTTGACACGGGTGCCGCCGCTGGAAGAATGGATTGATCCCACACAGAAATCCAAGGCCGGGTGGCCTGGATTCGCTGGTGCGGTGAATTCCGCGCATGACCCAAGGTCGCTTGCCGACCTGGCCGCAACCCATCCCGCGCGCGAGCGCTTGGCCTATGACGAGCTGATGGCGCATCAGCTGACGCTGGCGTTGGCCCGCGCCAAGGAGCGGCGCAAAAAGGGGCGCGTTAGCTCTGGAGACGGCCATTTGCAGGCCCGCGTGCTGGCCGCATTGCCCTATGCGCCGACGGGCGCGCAGACCCGTGCGATCCGTGAAATCGCCGGTGACATGGCCAGCCCGCAGCGTATGAACCGTCTGTTGCAAGGTGATGTCGGCTCAGGCAAGACGCTGGTGGCGTTCATGGCGCTGCTGGCCGCCGTTGAATCCGGCGGGCAGGGCGTGCTGATGGCCCCGACAGAAATCCTTGCGCGTCAACATCTTGAGGGACTGCAACCCTTGGCGGAGCAGGCCGGTGTCGTGTTGGAAATTCTGACCGGCCGCGATAAGGGGGGCGATCGGCGCGCCAAGCTGTCAGCGCTTGAAAAGGGCGGCATCCAGATCCTTGTCGGCACCCATGCGGTGTTTCAGGCCGATGTCACCTTTGACGATCTGCGCC
>JBFGFW010000541.1:0-1686 GCA_041579395.1 Sulfitobacter sp. | reverse complement strand
CCATCACCGCGCCGGCCCGCCCCCTTGGCGTGATCGGTCAGCCGTTTGACCATCGTGGGGGCCGCAAACATATGCACGCGCCCAAAATGCGCCGCCAGATCCAGGATTTCGCCCGCGTCGAACCCACCCGAGGCCGGACAGACATGCCGGGCACCTGCGTGCACGTGCATCAGATTATAGAGGCCTGCGCCGTGGCTTAGCGGGGCCGCATAAACCGCAGCGTCCCGCGGCGAAACCACATCGACATCAACGCCGTAGCAAAGCGCCATCGACAGCGCCATGCCATGGGTGATGATCACCCCTTTGGGCTTGCCCGTGGTCCCAGAGGTGTAAAAAAGCCAGGCCAGATCGGTGCCGTTACGCGGGACAACATCACGGACCGGTGGGGTTTGCAGCAGCGCGTCATATTGCGCACCGGGGGTCACTGTCACGCGCGGCCCGGTGCCAAGGCTGTCCGCCAGTTCCGCACTGGCAAAGACAATCTTTGCGCCGCTGTCGCGCAAAATGAAGTCGGCTTCGCGGCCATGCAACTTTGCATTAATAGGCACGACCGCCGCGCCCGCGTACCAGATTCCATAGAACACGATCAGATACTCGGGCGTGTTTTTCATGAAGATCGCAATGCGGTCCCCCGGTCCCACCCCCCTTGCCACTAACCACCCCGCAACCGCGCGCGCCCTGCCGTCAAAACTGCCATAATCAGCCACCTGCATCTGCCCCGCAAAAAGGGCAGGCCTGCCCGGTGCCGCTTGTGCGCTGCGTGCCAACCAATGCGCCAGATTCATATTTCAACCTCCGATACGGTCCACTTTGACAAGCCGGTTGACCCTGCGCAACAGGCCGCTTTCCATGGCAAGGCGCATGTCCTATAAGGCATCAGCTTTGGGGCACAGGCATCGCCCTTATGTTTTGACTGGCTGAGGAACAAAATGACAAAAAATACCCATGACGCCGATGTGGCCTTTATCCGAGCACTTGCCGAGTTGCTGAATGACAACGACCTGACGGAGCTTCAGGTCAAGCGTGATTATGCGGAAGATGACAGCCTGAATGTGCGCGTCAGCCGCAAGCCTCCTCAGCAGATCATCGCGCCCCAGCAGATGCAGGCGGCCCCCGCTGCTCCGCAGCCGACCCCTCACGCGCCTGGCCCCGCCCAAGCCCCTGCGGCCACCGAGACACTTGACCCCGCCGAGCATCCCGGTGCCGTCATTTCCCCAATGGTCGGCACGGTCTATATGCAGGCAGAGCCTGACGCCCCGGCGTTCATCACTGTCGGTGCGACCGTTTCCGAAGGCGACACGCTTCTCATCGTCGAGGCCATGAAGACGATGAATCACATCCCTGCCCCCCGCGCGGGCAAGATCAAGCGTATTCTGGTCGATGACGGTGCTGCCGTTGAATTTGGCGCACCGCTGGTGATCCTGGAATAAGGCGAGAACCATGTTCAAGAAAATCCTAGTCGCCAACCGCGGGGAAATTGCGCTGCGCGTGATCCGTGCCGCGCGCGAGATGGGCATCCGGTCGGTCGCGGTGCATTCGACCGCCGACAGCGACGCGATGCATGTGCGCATGGCCGACGAATCCGTCTGCATCGGTCCGCCGTCTTCGCAGCTTTCGTATCTGTCGATCCCGTCAATCATTGCCGCCTGCGAGATCACCGGCGCAGAGGCGATCCATCCCGGCTAT
>JBFGFW010000540.1:0-1697 GCA_041579395.1 Sulfitobacter sp. | reverse complement strand
GGCGTCGCCGCGACAAGGTCACTGTGTGATTGCTGTGCCATCCCCATCCCCCCAAGACATGGTAAAGCTTCACACGCGATTAGCGTTTCATGCAAATTATCATTTTATATCACTGTCGATAGAAATATTGGATCATTTCGGATGCGTCATATCCCACTTTACAGCGACGTTTCGAGCGATCTCGGCGCTGTTCTCCACCAAAAAGCTGCGCGGCTCTGACAGATAGGAGGCGGTGAACGCCAAAGGTTGCGGCCTAAAGCCCGGGTCGAATTCGACAATCTGACCGGTCTGCAGATAATCCTCGGCCAAAGCGCGCGGATAGGGGCCCACGGCGATTCCAGCGGCGATCATCCGAAGGCTCGCCGACAGCGATGCCGACGCATAGACGCGCAGTTTTGGCCCGACCCGGCGCGACAGTTCCGACATCAGTTCGCGGTAGGGGCGGGTTTTGCTGGAATAGGAAATCACCGGGATTTCACCAAGATCAGTCTGCGGGTTCGCGGTGGACCGATACCAGTGCAAATTAAATGCCGGCAGCGGCACGTTTTCGACCGAAAACTCAGACACCGGCCCCATCAGAAACGCCAGATCCAGACTGCGTTCAATCAAGGCATCCCGCAGGTTCAACGAGATGTCGACCGTCAGATCCACGTTCACGCGGGGGTATTTTTCGCTCACGGCTTTCAGGAAATCCGGCAACCACGCCTGCGCAATGGTCTCGGATGCGCCGACGCGAAACAGGCCTTCGGTCTCTGACGGGTTGGCGACGCGCTGCTTGATCTCTTCTTCGACGAACAACATCTGCTCTGCGTAGGACAGCAGCAAACTGCCGTGTTTGGTCAGGATTAAAGCTCCGGGCCCGCGTTCAAACAGCGGCACCCGCAATTCCTGTTCCAGATTTGCGATGCGGGTCGAAACGGCGGGCTGCGACAGATTCAGCCGCTCTGCCGCCTTGCGAAACCCGCCCAGTCTGGCAACCCACAGGAAGGTTCTGATCTGATCGAATGTCATGCTCTATCCATAGATTGGATCGATCGGGTCACCTAGCCATAAATAGGGTGAATACATAGGCGCGGCCACGCAGTTCAATGTGGTTCCGCGCCCTTCGCGATGGCGCTCAGGACGGGACCGTCACCGCCCCATTGGTTCACCAGCCTGTCCCGCAGCGGCGATCCGTGCCAGCAGGGCGTCATCGACATCAACGCCGCTCACCTCGATGCGGGCGCGGTTGTCGGCCCGGCGCTGACCGGGCAGGCGGGCACCGTCCTGATCAGTGATGGAGGCCGCTAGGCGCATCATCGCGCTGTGAAAGCCATCGCCGCCGAAGCCGCCGGGATCAATCGCGATGAAGAACTGCCCGGTGCCGGGGGGGCCGCCTTTGGTTCCTGAAAACGGACTTGCCTCGGTGCTCAGGTTGGCCCCGGCCAGCGCTGCCGCCAGAATTTCGACCAACAGTCCGACGCCGAAACCTTTGTAACCGCCTGCAGGCACCATCGACCCGGCCAGCGCGGCCTCGGCGTCCAAGGTTTCGTTGCCGTCGGCATCCAGCGCCCAACCGGGTTCAATGGCGCGGCCTTCGCGGCTGCGCAGCAGGATTTCCGACTTGGCGATCGCGCTTGCGGACTGGTCAATCACCAACATCGCGCCCCCCGCACCGTCGGGCACAGCGATGGAAAACGGATTGGTGCCCACCACCG
>JBFGFW010000539.1:0-1703 GCA_041579395.1 Sulfitobacter sp. | reverse complement strand
AGGCGCAGTTAAACACAGCACTTCCAAAGAACAAGGGCACAGCCGAAAACCGTGCCCATTCAGCCATCGCCAAACGATAAAATCTTATGCCTCCGTGACTTTGATCACATTCGCAAATGCAAGGTTTTCAATTCGAGGGGGAGACCGCTCCGGCAATTGAATAATCCCATCTTGGCCTCTATCAATCGCCCCCAAGTTGCTGTGACAGCTTTTTCGACGCACCTCTTCAAATCCACCAAAACATTTCCGCCTCATCGCGTTCCGACATCTGACAGAACCCTCGACGCAAGTGACGTAACTTGGAAGATAAGTGAATAATTCCTGAACCTACGTGCCAAAAACGATCGCTTGCGCCTGATAGCTGGCCTGCTCTACCGTCGCCAAAAATCGGGGGTACGCATGGCGGCAATTTCATCGCGCAAAAAGATCTGGGGCTGGTATTTTTTTGATTGGGCCAGTCAGCCTTTCAATACGCTATTGCTGACCTTTATTTTCGGCCCTTATTTTGCCCAGACCGCAACCGCGGCGATGGTCGACGGCGGGATGGATCTGGCGGCGGCGAAGGCGCAGGCGCAAGCTTACTGGGGATATGGGCTGACCGCCGCGGGGATCATGATTGCAGTCTTGGCACCAACGCTTGGGGCCGTTGCGGATTCATCGGGCAAGCGGATGCCTTGGATTTGGCTTTTCTCCTTGCTGTACGTTGTGGGGTCAGCCGCCTTGTGGTGGACGGCACCTGGGGATTTCTCGGCGCTGTGGGCCCTTTTCTTTTTTGGGATCGGGCTAATCGGGATGGAGTTCGCCACGATCTTTACAAACTCTTACCTGACAGAACTGCACCCGAACCCCGCTGAGCGCGGCAGGCTCTCCGGGTCCGGCTGGGCATTCGGCTATGTGGGCGGCGTCGTCGCCTTGGTGATAATGATCGCGTTGTTTCAGGCGGGGGAAAACGGGCGCACGTTGGCAGGGCTAGAACCCCTGTTCGGGCTGGATCCGGCCACCAAAGCAGATACGCGCATTGTCTGGCCATTAACTGCCGTCTGGTATGCGCTCTTTATGATTCCATTCTTCTTGTATATCCGTGATACGCCAAATCCAAATGCCGCGCGGTTCAAAGTGGGCAAGGGTCTTAGGGATCTGGGCAAGACCCTGAAGAACCTGCCGCGGCATCCCTCGCTTCTGGCCTATCTTGGATCGTCAATGTTTTACCGCGACGCATTGAACGGGATGTACACCTTTGGCGGGATCTATGCGCTTGGCGTGCTGAACTGGTCGATTGTCGACATCGGCATCTTTGGTATTCTGGCCGCCGTCTCCGGCGCAGTATTCTGTTGGGTGGGGGGGCGCGTGGACCGCGCGATTGGGCCAATGCCGGTCATTGTTGCCTGCTGCATCCTGCTGATCGCAACAGCCTGTCTTATCATCTCGCTGACGCCTGTGTCCGTCCTTGGCTTTTCTGTTGCCGATGGTTCGGCTTTGCCTGACATCATGTTCTACCTCGCAGGTGCCATCATCGGTGCGGCGGGCGGTGCATTGCAGGCATCGTCGCGCAACATGCTGACACGGCAGGGCAACCCCGATCGCATGACCGAAGCGTTCGGACTTTATGCCTTGTCTGGCAAGGCGACGTCGTTTCTTGCACCGGCACTCATCGCCATCGCCAGTGACCTGACCGGCAGTCAAAGACTGGGGATAACGCCCGT
>JBFGFW010000538.1:0-1733 GCA_041579395.1 Sulfitobacter sp. | reverse complement strand
GATGATTTTGTGGCTCAGGGAAATTGCCATTCCCCGGTCGGCGCGGGTCTGGGGTGCGTACCTTGTGATGGGTGCGCTGAATAACGCCATTCCATTTTCTTTGATTTTTTGGGGACAGACGCAAATTGAAAGCGGGCTGGCATCTATCCTGAACGGCACGACGGCCATGTTTGCCGCTGTTGTTGCGGGCCTTCTGCTCGCGGACGAGCCGATGACAACGAGAAAGATCATCGGCGCGGCGTTCGGGCTTGCGGGGGTCGCTGTCATCATGGGGCCAAGCGCGTTAATCGCGTTCAATCCCACTAACCTTGCTCAGCTTGCCATACTTTGCGCGACGCTGTCCTATGCATTTGCTGGCGTTTGGGGAAAGACGGCGCTGGCAGGGCAGCCCCCCTTGATGAACGCACTTGGGATGTTGCTTGGCAGCACATTATTGATGATCCCAACTGTGATTGTCTTCGATGGTCCCCCGAATCTTGCGCTATCTGCCGATGTCTGGGTCGCTTTGCTGGGCTTGGCCACGTTGTCAACGGCGCTTGCATACGTCATTTATTTCGCAATTCTCGTTCGGGCTGGAACGGCCAATCTGCTACTGGTCACCCTGCTCATCCCTCCCTTCGCCATTGGCCTTGGCGCGCTGTTTCTTGAAGAGAAGATCGGGCCCGAAGCCTGGATTGGTTTTGCCATTATCGCATTGGGGTTTGCGGTAACGGACGGGCGGCTGTTCTCAGTTATCTCTCGAAAAAGGCGGGCCAAAGCAGTCGCTGAACAATCGTAGGCTTCTGGCAAATTGCGCCAAGCTCAGGCGAAAGCAAGATCGCAAACACCAGGACTGTAGCCCTAGCTTGCGGCCAGTCATCCCGCCCCGATCCGGTAAATCGCCCCGTTGTCCACCGAGATGAACCAGATCGCGCCGTCTGGTGCTTCGATCAGATCGCGCACGCGCCGCGTCGCATCGGTCTTGATCTGCGCCACCTCGGCCAAGGGATCGCCGCGCAGCCTTGCGATATAGTCGAACTTTAACGCGCCCACGAAGATATCGCCCTTCCAGTCGGGAAACATCTTGCCTGAATAGACCAGCAGACCCGAAGGCGCGATGGACGGGTCCCAATAGAAGGCGGGCTGCTCCATGCCCGGTTTTGCAGTGCCTTCACCGATTTTGCCGCCCGAATAATGCCGCCCGTAGGCAATCACCGGCCAGCCGTAGTTCGCCCCTTTGCGAATACGGTTCACCTCGTCGCCGCCACGCGCGCCGTGTTCAGACACCCACAGCGTCCCGTCTTGATCAAGACCGGCACCTTGCGCGTTTCGGTGCCCGTATGACCAAATCTCCGGCAAAGCCCCCGCCTGCCCGACAAATGGGTTGTCGCGCGGCACCGACCCGTCGCGGTTGACCCGGATGACCGAACCATTGTGCTGGCCCAGATCCTGCGCCGCAGGTCGGTCGCCCCGGTCGCCAATCGTCAGAAATAACGTCCCGTCAAGGGCTTCGACGACGCGGCTGCCGAAATGCTGCCCTGCATCCGACCCTTTGGACATCACGAAAAGATCGCGCAGATTCTCAAGGTTTTGACTGTCGGCAGATAGTTCAGCCGCCGCCAGCGCCGTCCCGGCACCGCCCTGCATCGGCTTGGCATAGCTGAAAAACAGCGTCCGGCTGGTGGCGAAATCGCGCGCCGGCGTGATGTCGAGCAACCCGCCCTGCCCGATCTGCGCCACTTTGGGAGCGCCTG
>JBFGFW010000537.1:0-1741 GCA_041579395.1 Sulfitobacter sp. | reverse complement strand
TCGGCACCCCCTGATCGCGCAGCTTGCGGGTTTCGATCAGGGCGGCAAACGGCACAAGTGCCATGCTGGCCACCACCCAGGCGCGATACATCAAAGGAGCGGACATTGCCGCGTCAGCCGCCTGTGTGGCTCATGTGGCGGGGCATCTGCCCGTCGAGTTTCTGGCGGGAATAGTCGAAATCATGCCCCTTGGGCTTGAGGTTGATCGCGGCCCGGATCGCTGCCTTGAGCGGCGCATCGTCATCGGGATGATTGCGCAGGGGGGCACGCAGATCGGCCACATCTTCCTGACCCAGACACATAAAGATCTCGCCGGTGCAGGTGATGCGCACGCGGTTGCAGCTTTCGCAGAAATTGTGGGACAGCGGCGTGATAAATCCGATCTTCTGGCCGGTTTCTTCGAGCCGCACATAGCGAGCGGGACCGCCGGTGTTCTCCGCCAGATCAGTGACGGTATAATGATCCTCGTAAGCGCGGCGCACGTCATTGAGAGACCAGTATTGGCCCAGCCGGTCTTCGTTGCCCAGATCGCCCATCGGCATCACCTCGATCCAGGTCAGGTCAATGCCACGGTCGGCGCACCATTCGGTCATGCTGGGCAGTTCGTTTTCGTTGAACCCCTTGAGCGCGACGGCATTGATCTTGACACGCAATCCCGCGGCTTGAGCCGCGTCGATGCCGCGCATGACCTGGGGCAGTCGGCCCCAGCGGGTGATGTCGGCGAATTTCTGGTCGTCCAAAGTGTCGAGAGAGACATTCACCCGGCGTACGCCGGCGGCATAAAGATCGGTGGCAAAGCGTTCAAGCTGGCTGCCGTTGGTAGTCAGCGTCAGTTCCTTCAGCGTCCCTGCATCCAGATGCCGGGTCATGTTGTCGAAGAAGGTCATGATGCCCTTGCGCACCAGAGGCTCGCCGCCGGTGATCCGCAATTTCTGCACGCCAAGATCAATGAAATTGGTGCACAGGCGGTCCAGTTCCTCGAGCGTCAGAAGTTCCTTCTTGGGCAGGAAGTTCATATTTTCCGACATGCAATAGACACAGCGAAAGTCGCAGCGGTCCGTGACAGAGACGCGCAGATAGGTGATGGCGCGGGCGAAAGGGTCAATCAAAGGTGCATTCATGCCTTATAGGTAAACATCGGCCCAAGCCGGGGCAAGCGACATTTAGGTGATTGAAGCGCGCCTGCAGGCTGGGTAAGCATGGCGGCATGAAACATTATATTATCCTTTTCGTTGCGGTTGCAGGCCTGTCGGGCTGTGCCTCCGTGTCCGAGCGGTTCGGTCTTGGTCAGCGGTCGACCGCCCAATCTCCGATGACCGCAGCCATTGGCGTGCCCGCAGCCAGCACGGTCGAGGAAACGGCGCTGGCCCCCGCGACGGCCGCCCCGCCACCGCCGGCCACGGCGACAACTGCAGAGGCTTTGGACACCACCACGCCTGAACAGCGCGCGGCCGCTTCGGCACCGCCTTCGCAGGGGGCAAGGGTTCTGGGAACCACGGTGGCTTCGCTGGGCAGTGCGACAGAGCCGGGGCTTTGGATGAAGACGCCGCTGGTCAAAACCGAAGTGCAAGGCAGCGTAACCAACCCGGCGTCAGGCAAATCGTCGACCGTACGGCTGATCCCGATCGAGGGGCCTGCGACGGCGGGCAGCCGTATGTCACTGGCAGCCTTGCGGCTGATCGGGGCATCGCTCACCGATTTGACGCCCGTGGTCGTCTCCACCGGCGGGTGAGGGGCTGAT
>JBFGFW010000536.1:0-1759 GCA_041579395.1 Sulfitobacter sp. | reverse complement strand
TTTCAACGCCCATTATGTCAGGACGATGGAGGCATTCGGCGGGCCCGTGTTCCCGCAAGGCCACCGCGGCACAGCTGGGTTTGTGCGCCATTTGAAAAAGGGCGGTCAATTGGTGCTGTTGTTCGATCAGCATGTGTTTGGCGCGCCGCAGCTTGACTTCATGGGGGAACCCGCAAACACTGCCCTGTCGGCAGCAGAGCTGGCCCTGCGCTACGGCGCGCTGCTGATCCCGTTCTACGGCATCCGCCAGCCAGATGGCCTGTCGTTTGAGACGGTTCTGGAAGCGCCGGTGCCGAAGTCGGACGCGCGCACCATGACCCAGGCTTTGAACGACAGCTTGTCGGCCCGCATCACGACAGACCCGGAACAATGGTTTTGGGTGCACCGTCGCTGGCGCATTCACGATAATTAGAAATTATTCGATCCGGGCTGCTGCGGCGATCGGTCCCGCGCCGCTATGCTGTACCAGCACGACCGCCGGCAATTTTCCAGGCAGCGGCACGATCTTGTCCAACGGCGCGGCAGGATCCCATTCACCCAAGACGGTCCAATCTTGGGCGATGTTGCGATAGTTAAAAGTATGGCCCGCGTTTTCGCCGCGCTTGATCTGGGTGGTGGCATCGGGGGTATAGCGCAGCATGTGAACGGTATAGCTGCCTTGACCGGTACCGATCGGCTTGGCCTCAATCCGAAGATTTCCGCCCTCGCGGGTCAGGTCCAGGTTAACCAATGCAGCGTCCTTCTTATGCGCTTCGATGGCGCGCATCACTTCCATTGGTTTTGCGCCCACCACATCGGTTTGCCCGTTGATGATCATTTCGGGGGTATAAATCGACCGCCGCCCCGCAACGGCAGCATAGGCGCGCTGCCGGGTGGCATGGTTCGCATCGCCAAAAGGGTCTGCCCAACCAATGTAATCCCAATAGTCCACGTGCAGCGCAAGGGCGATAACGTCCGGGCGGTCTGCCAGCTTACCCAATATCTCGTCTGCCGGGGGACAGGATGAACACCCCTGAGACGTGAACAACTCGACGACAACCATTCTGTCTTGCGCAAAGAGCGGCGCGGCGCATCCTAGGCCCAAGGCAAACAGGCAGATGATCAAGCGGGTCATGGGCTACGCAACTTTCAAACAATGTAATTTTTTGTAGACCGGGCAACGTGCAATTACCATTCAAGCTTTGTTGAAGCGTTGTAACGTCATGTTGCGACCAAAATTGCATCAAATACTGTACACTACGGTATACAAATGGGTTTTCCGCCAAGGAATGCAGTTGAAACGCCTGCCGCAATACGGCATTTAGGCCGCAAGCCGAGCACATTTTAATCCACAAGGGGAGCCTTCCATGACCATTTTCGTTGGCCAGGACACCGCCAAAACCCGCAAGACGTTGACGTCTGGCGATCATTCTATCGCTTATTATTCAATTCCTGCTGCTCAGGAAGCGGGGCTTGGGGATTTCTCGAACCTGCCCGCCGCGCTGAAGGTGGTGCTGGAGAACATGCTGCGGTTTGAGGACGGCAAGACCGTCACGGTCGATGACATCAAGGCGTTCGCCGAATGGGGTGCCAAGGGCGGCAAGAATCCTCGCGAAATCGCCTATCGCCCGGCCCGCGTGCTGATGCAGGATTTCACCGGCGTGCCCGCTGTCGTCGATCTGGCCGCGATGCGCGATGGGTTGGTGGCACTGGGCGGTGACGCGGACAAGATCAATCCGCTCAACCCCGTTGATCTGGTCATCGACCATTCGGTGATGAT
>JBFGFW010000535.1:0-1818 GCA_041579395.1 Sulfitobacter sp. | reverse complement strand
GCTGCAACCCCGCACAGCGCAATGCTGATCACCATGGGCGCTGCCGTGCCGTCAAAGAAGGGCGCGGACAGGGTAATTGTCGCACCCGCCGTCATCATCGTCATGCTGCCGCTGAGCGACGACGCCATCCCGGCGCGCGCGCCATGTGCATCAAGGGCGGCGACCATGGCCGACGGCACCACGACCCCCAGAAACGCATAGGCCGTGAACAGCCCGATCAACAGCACCCAAAGCCCGTCAAAGCCCGACAGAACGGCGACGCTCAGCGCTGAGGCGCTGATCGCAAAGCCAAAAACGCCGCGGCCAATCAGCGTGGCCAACCCCCAGCGGTCCGCCAGCGTGCCGGCGGCTTGCGTCGCCACGAAAAACCCGACTGCGTTAAAGGCAAAGGCCAGCGAGAATTCGGTCGGGTTTAGGCCGTACTGGTTGGTGTAGACAAAGGATGCGCTGGACACGAACAGGAAAAAGCTGGCCATGCCAAAGCCCGCAATGAACGTCAGCCCGACAAAGACCGGGTCGCGGAACAGGATGCCGCAACTGCGCGACAGCTCTTTCAGGTTCACATTGCGCCGCGCTTCGGGTTTCAGCGTTTCCGGAAGCGAAATCTGCGCCACCGTCAGGCTGCCGGCCGCGATGAACGCAAGCGCCAGAAAAATCTCGCGCCAACTGCCGACACTGATCACCGCACTGCCCGCCAAGGGGGCCAGCATTGGCGAGATCGAGATCACCAGCATGATCGTCGACATCAGTCGCGTGGCCTGCGCACCGGTGTACATATCGCGCACTATCGCACGCGGGATGATCATCACAGTCGCCCCCCCGATGCCTTGCACAATGCGCCCCAGCACCAGCGTTTCAATCGACGGGGCCGCCGCGCAGATCACCGCGCCCACGCAAAAAATGCTCATCCCGATCAGCAGCGTTTTCTTGCGCCCGATCTGATCCGACAGTGGCCCATAAACCAGCTGCGCCACTCCATAGGCAAGGAAATACGCCACCAGCGTGACCTGCGCACCTGTCACCGTCGTGCCAAGCGCCTTTTCGATGGCGGGCAAGGCGGGCAGATACATATCAATGGCAAAGGGCCCGGTGACACAGATCATGCCGAGGATGACGGCGGTTCGAACCATTCCGGCTTGCATGGGCTATCCTTTTTCAATCTGCATGGGGGCGACGCCTTGCTGCAGCGCAGCGACGCTGGGACAGCAATTAACCCAATGAGGTTTGTAATCAAGGGGCATCGGTGGCTTGCGATCAAACTAGAGTGCGTACCGATCAAAGAAGTTCGTCTTGCGCCCGTTTCGGCCTATCATTCAAGCCGTAACGTCACGAGAGGGATGAACCATGCTTCGACTATTCACGTCAACGGCGGTTGCGGCCCTGCTGGCCCTGCCCGCCCTGGCCGCAGAGATGATCACCAAGACCAGCGCCCATTCGGTGCCCGAAACGATCAACCGGCTGGAGGCGGCGGTAACGGCTGCGGGGGCGACCGTGTTCGCCCGTATCGACCATGCCGCCGGCGCACAAAGCGCCGAGATGGCGCTGCGCCCCACGCAGCTGCTGATCTTTGGCAATCCCAAACTGGGCACCCCTGCCATGCAGGACGCGCAAACCGCCGGGCTGGATCTGCCCCTGAAGGTGCTGGCCTATCTGGATCAAAATGACGTGGTGCATGTGGTGTACCATGACCCAGCGACCCTCGCGGAGGATCATGGATTGCCCGCCGACGCCGAGTATCTGGCGCAAATGACGGGCGCATTGGACAAGCTGACGGCAAAGGCCGTGGCAGACGACTGATTGACTGGCGCGGGGGGGGGG
>JBFGFW010000534.1:0-1828 GCA_041579395.1 Sulfitobacter sp. | reverse complement strand
TGCTGCTCCTGCAGCCGGTGCTGATCCAGAACACGGTGATCCAGATGATTCCGGACGCGGCCATCGCCGAGGGTTCTTCGGTCAATCTGGTGATGAGCGATGTGCGCCGGGTGGCCGACGGGCTGGACACTGCCGTGCGCGCAGGTGCGATCAGCAGTGATGCGGCGCAAAGGTTGCAGGTGGACAGCACGGACGTGCGGGCGTTGCTGGCGGCCAGCGGCGTGGCCTTGGGGTCGGATGTCTTGGCCGAGGTGCTGGCGGCGGCGCAGCGCTATCGTCAGATGCAGGCCACGGGGCTGTGGATGATGACGGCGGCAGTTTCCGCCATTGCCTTGATGGGGCTGCTGATTGCGTTGCGGGTCACGAAAATCACCTTCCGCGCCCGCAACATGGTTGAACGCTTTGTGCTTGGGCTGCTTATCATCGCCGCATCATTGGCGATCTTGACGACCGTCGGCATCGTCTTGTCGATGTTGTTCGAGACGGTCAATTTCTTTCAACTGCACCCGTGGCAGGATTTCTTTCTGGGCGGCACATGGTCACCGAATTTCCGCGGCGACAGCGAACTGTCGATCCTGCCGCTGCTCTGGGGCACCATCTATATTTCGCTGATTGCGCTTCTGGTGGCGGTGCCGATCGGGCTTTTCGCGGCGATTTACCTGTCGGAATACGCTAATAGCAAGGTGCGCGCGGTGGCCAAGCCGCTGCTGGAAATCCTGGCCGGTATCCCCACGATCGTCTATGGCCTGTTCGCGCTCCTAACTGTGGGGCCGTTTCTGGTCAACCTGTTTGGGCGCGGCGATCAGGGCATCTTGGGCCTCGACTGGATGAGCGGCGCCACCTCGGTGCTGACCGCAGGGCTGGTGATGGGGATCATGCTGATCCCTTTCGTATCCTCGCTGAGTGACGATATTATCAACGCGGTGCCGCAAACACTGCGCGACGGATCGTTTGGTTTGGGTGCCACGCATTCCGAAACCATCCGTCAGGTCGTGCTGCCCGCCGCATTGCCGGGCATTGTCGGTGCGATCCTGCTGGCCGCCAGCCGTGCCATCGGCGAGACGATGATCGTGGTTCTGGGGGCAGGGGCGATTGCGCGCATATCCCCGAACCCGTTTGAGGCGATGACGACGATCACCACCCGCATCGTCAGTCAGCTGACCGGGGATACCGACTTTGCCAGCCCCGAAACGCTGGTCGCCTTTGCCCTTGGCCTGACACTGTTTGTGCTGACGCTGGGGCTGAACGTGCTGGCGCTGTATATCGTGCGCACATACCGGGAGCAGTACGAATGACCGACACGCCCGCACCCACTCCCCCGCGCCAATCGCTGCTGAAACAGGACGCGCGCACCGCGAAACGCAATCGTGCCGAAACCCGGTTCAAAGCCTATGGCATTGCCGCGATCAGCGTCGGCCTGATCATGTTGCTGATCTTGCTGACCACGATCATCAGCCGTGGCACCGGCGCGTTTCAGCAGACTTTCCTGACGCTTGACGTGCAACTGCTTGAGGCGAAGCTGGACAAGAACGGCAACCGCGACCCCGAGGATATCAAGAAGGTCACCACTTTTGGCTACGCTCCGCTGATGGCCGCAGCCCTTGAAGGCAAGGTCGCCGAGACCGGATTTGCTACCGATCTGAATCCCAAGGACATGGCCGCAATCCTGTCAAAGGACGCAACCGCGCAGCTGCGCGATTTCGTGCTGGCCAACCCCGATCTGATCGGTACCTCGGTGCAGTTCGAGTTTCTGACGAACAGCCGTGTCGATGGCTATATCAAGGGCAGGGTGACCCGCGACAGCATCGCCAACGACAAGAACATCAAC
>JBFGFW010000533.1:0-1845 GCA_041579395.1 Sulfitobacter sp. | reverse complement strand
TCGTTCAATTCGGGGATCGGCAGCATGATGATCGTGCCGTTCAACTGCGGATTGATCCCCAGCCCGGATTCGCGGATCGCCTTTTCAACCTTGCCGACAAGTCCCTTGTCCCAGACATTGATCGTTACCATCCTGGGTTCGGGCACATTGACCGTACCCACCTGATTGATCGGTGTTTTTTGTCCATAGGCGTCGACCATGATCGGCTCAAGCATCGACGCCGACGCCCGGCCTGTGCGCAAGGATGCGAATTCGGTGCGAAGCGCCGCTATCGCCCCGTCCATCCGCCGCTTCAGGTCGTCGGTATCAAGCATGAAGTCTTCAGACATAAATTCGCCCCGTCCACAGTTTTATTAATCGCAGGGTTTAGAGCATTGCCAGCCCTAAGGAAAGACAGCTTTGGCCGGGGTGCCAAGATTGCTGCCACAAACCGGAATTCGCAGGGTGAATTCGCATCAGTGTGCAAAGCAACGGACCGTGATGGCGTTAGGCTGATCTTAAACCTGGATGAGGTATCACATTGCGCAGCGCGGTCACAGACGGCTGCCGATTAGGGGTGCGATGGCGACGACTGTCGGAAATATGATCTTTCTCGGCAGGTTTGCCGACGTCGACACGGATGAAAGCAATTATTCCGCTGAATCGCCCAATACCCTGCTGGGCACCTATGATGCGTTTTCCGATCTGGCAGTGGTCGCGGTCACCAATCACGACCAAAACGATGACGGTGCCATTTCCGACAATGAAACCCGTACCAGTGATTTCGTAACCTACACACGCAACGGCACGAACTATACCGCCAAGTCCGATTCTACGTTGGACATGTGGGTGCGCGTCACCGACACAGACGGCGTTGTTCACACGATTGAAGTCGTCGGTATTCAGATGACCAACGGTGATTTATTCATAACCGATCTGAACAACGCCGGGACCTTGGACAATCTGACCATTCGGTCGGTCGAAATCTATTCGATCCCAAGTACTAATTTCTCCGGTTATTTGACGAACCAAACTGTATCGAACACCACGGTTTGCTTTGCCTCTGGTACCCTTATCGCTACGCAGCGCGGTAATGTGCAGGTAGAAACGCTTTTGCCCGGCGATCTGCTGCGCACGGCCGACCGAGGGCTGCAGCCCTTGCGCTGGATCTGGGGGGCAACGCACAGGGCACCGGGAAACGCAGCCCCGATTGAATTCGCCCCTGCAAGCCTTGGTGATGCGCAACCGGACATGACGTTGCGCGTGTCCCCGCAACACCGGATCGTCGTGCATGCCCGCGTGGTACACAGGATGTTCGGCGTCGATCAGGCGATGCTGCCCGCCAAGCGATTTCTAGGTCTGCCGGGGGTGACGCAGGCCAAGGCCATGGACCCCGTATGTTATTGGCATTTGCTGTGCGATCAGCACGAAGTCATCTTTGCGAATGGCGCGCCAACCGAGACGCTGCTGCTTGGCCCGGTGGCCTGGCGGTCGCTTGACAGTGACGCGCGGGCACAGATCAGGGGGCTTTTCAACGTGTCCGAAAAAGTGGATGGGCTGTTACCCAGCATCCAGCCCGCGCGGCTGATCCCCCCTGCCGCGCGTCAGCGTCAGCTGATTCAGCGAATGATCAAGAACAGTAGGACGCAAGCGCTGGATGGGTCATCGGACAGCTCAGTCCTGAACGCGCGTGTACGTGCCCTTGCCCGCTAGAATCCCGCGGAAACCGCCCGGTTCGTCCAGCGAAAACACGATGATCGGCAGATTGTTGTCGCGGGCCAGCGCAATCGCCGATGCGTCCATCACTCCCAGCCGCTTTTGTAACACGTCATCATAGCTGACCGTGTCGTACCGCTTGGCATCGGG
>JBFGFW010000532.1:0-1849 GCA_041579395.1 Sulfitobacter sp. | reverse complement strand
GTGGTCAACGGGCCAGCCTCGCAATCCTCTTTGCTCAGCAAGATGCGCTTGAAGTTGTTGAAACTCTCGCGGTCAAAGCTGTCGCTGGGGTCGTCGCGATGCTTGAAGAACAATGGCGGTGCGTCTTGATACAGACGCACGTAATCGCCATTGCGTTCTACCTTGATCTTCAGGTCCTTCAAGCCCCGCTTGGCCGCCATATCGGCGATAGCGTGGAAGGGATGCGGCTGATCTGGCATCAGACCCGCTCGATGATGGTGGCGGCACCCATGCCGGACGCGATGCAGAGCGTGGCCATGCCAACCTCTTTATCCGCCCGCTCAAGTTCATCCAGCAGCGTTCCGATGATCATCGCGCCAGTCGCCCCCAACGGATGACCCATCGCGATCGAGCCCCCGTTGACGTTGACCTTGCTGTCGTCGACATCGAACGCCTGCATGAAACGCATGACAACGGCGGCAAAGGCTTCGTTCACTTCGAACAGGTCAATGTCGCCGATCTTCATACCGTTGTCGGCAAGGATCTTTTCAGTCACGGGGACAGGGCCGGTCAGCATGATCGTCGGATCGGTGCCAATTTTGGCAGTAGCGCGGATGCGGGCGCGGGGTTTCAGGCCGTATTTCTCGCCAAATTCCTTGTTGCCGATCAACACGGCGGCGGCCCCGTCGACGATGCCGGATGAATTGCCTGCGTGATGGATGTGGTTGATCTTTTCGAGGTGCGGATATTTCATCAGCGCCACCTTGTCGAAGCCGGGCATGACTTCGCCCATCTGTTGGAACGCCGGATTCAGCGCACCCAGCGACTGCATATCGGTCTGGGGGCGCATGTATTCGTCATGGTCCAGGATCGGCAGGCCGTTCTGGTCATTTATGGTGATGACGGATTTGCCAAAGCGGCCTTCGTCCCAGGCCATCTTGGCGCGCTGCTGCGATCTGACGGCCAGTTGGTCCGCCTCGTCACGGGTAAAGCCGTACTCGGTCGCGATGATGTCGGCTGAAATACCCTGGGGCACGAAATAACGGTCCATCGCCAACGTCGGATCAACGGCGATTGCGGCACCATCGCTGCCCATGGCAACGCGGCCCATCATCTCGACGCCGCCGGCGATATAGGCCATGCCGGCCCCGCCACGCACCTGATTGGCGGCAAGGTTCACAGCTTCCATGCCGGATGCGCAAAAGCGGTTGATGGCAAGACCAGGAATACGTTCGTCCAGATCCGACGCCAGCACGGCAGAGCGCGCAAGGCAACCGCCCTGTTCCATGACCTGGGTCACGTTGCCCCAGATCACATCCTCGACAGCGTGCCCTTCCAGATTGTTGCGCTCTTTCAACGCGTTCAGCGTCAGCGCCGACAAACGCAGCGATGTCAGTTCATGCAAGGCACCATCGGCGCGGCCCTTGCCGCGGGGGGTGCGCAATGCGTCATAAATATAAGCTTCGGTCATCAGATTTCTCCCTTAGTTTCAGGCGCGGTCAGCGGGGCTGCCGGGCATCAGGTCGTACGGGGCCTTCCAGCCCGGTGTTTCGCTCAGACGCGTAAGCCATGCGTCGATGTTGGGCCAATCCTTGCGGTCAAAACCGAAAGGTTCGGGGTAATATAAATAGCCGCAGCAGCTCAGGTCGGCGTTGGTCAGGGCATCGCCCACAATCCACTCGCGCCCTTCAAGATGGTCGTTCAGCACCCCATAGGCGGCGGAAAGGCGGCCCTGCATAAAGGCGATGACTTCCTTGGGCTGCTTGTCTTCGGGCAGGAAGTTCATCAAGAACCGCGTCATTCCGGCGTTGGAGCTTAGCTTGTGGTTGTCCCACAACACCCACCGCAACACCTCGCGCCGTTCGGCAGG
>JBFGFW010000531.1:0-1865 GCA_041579395.1 Sulfitobacter sp. | reverse complement strand
GTTGCCGGGGGCCCCTGCCAGTGATGGCTGCTCCAATCCGCTGCACAGCAGATCAATCGCCACCTGATAAAGGCTGGGCTGTGCAAGCTCGTACTGCAATGCCTTGAACGCTTCAGGCCGATGTTCGTGCAGCTTCATCAATGCCACATTGCGATTCCCCAGCAGATATTCGATCTGCCGGTATTGGTGGGATTGAAACCCGCTGGAACTGCCCAATGCGGGACGAAATGCGGTGTATTCGCTGGGCGTCATGGTGCGCAGCACGTCCCACGCGTTGTTAAGCTGCTCGAATATCCGCGCCACGCGGCTCAGCATCTTGAAGGCCGATGCCAGATCGCCCGCCTGCATCACACGCCGCGCCGCCTGCAATTCGTGAATGACCAGCCGCATCCAAAGTTCCGACGTCTGGTGCTGCACGATGAACAGCATCTCGTCATGGGCATCGCTCAGGGGGTTTTGCGCGGTCAGGATGGCGTCAAGGCCCAGATAATCGCCATAAGACATGTCTTTGGCGAAATCCATCTTTGCCCCTTCTGATGCGGCGTCAAAATCGCTCATGGTTTTTCACGCAAGGCGAAACGCTGGATTTTGCCGGTCGCGGTTTTGGGCAGCGCGTCCACGAATTTGATGTCACGCGGGTATTTGAAAGGCGCGATCAGCGCTTTAACATGATCCTGCAAGGTCTTGATTGTGTGTAAATCTCTCGCTACGCCATCAACCAGAACGACATGCGCCTGCACGATCGACCCACGGTCGGCATCAGGTTTGGCCACCACCGCGCATTCCGCGACATCGGCATGCGCAAGCAACGCTGCCTCGACCTCTGGACCGGCAATGTTGTACCCTGCCGAGACGATCATATCGTCATTGCGGGCGGCGAAATGCAGATAGCCATCATCGTCCATGCTGAAGCTGTCGCCGGTGATGTTCCACCCGTCCTTGACATAGGCCGCCTGCCGGTCGTCCGCCAGATACCGGCACCCCGTGGGCCCGCGCACCGCTAGCCGACCCACCGTACCGCGCGGCACCTCCGCGCCGGCGTCGTCGATCACCTTGGCCTGATAACCCGTCACAGGCTTGCCGGTGCAAGCGGCGCGGTGATCATCAAACCGGTTCGAGATGAAGATATGCAGCATTTCCGTCGCCCCGATCCCGTCCAGCATAGGCTTGCCGGTCTTTTGCATCCAATCGTTGAACACCGGCGCAGGCAGCGTTTCGCCCGCACTGACAGCTGCCCGCAAGCTTGACAGATCGGCCCCCTTGTCCATCGCCGCCAACATCGCGCGGTACGCGGTGGGGGCGGTAAAACAGACGGTGGCATGGTATTTCTCAATGATTTCAATCATATTCGGCGGCGACGCATTTTCCAGCAGGGTCGCGGCGGCACCAAAACGCAGTGGAAAGATCGCCAGCCCCCCCAATCCGAAGGTAAAGGCCAGCGGCGGCGAGCCGACAAACACATCGTCCGGCGTCACCTGCAAGATCTCGCGGGCATAGCCATCGGCAATGATCAGCAGATCGCGGTGGAAATGCATCGTGGCCTTGGGGCTGCCGGTGGTCCCCGACGTAAAGCCAAGCAGCGCCACATCATCTACGGCCGTGTCGACCGCATCGAACTGGACAGGCTTTTCCAGTGCCAGCCGGTCCAATTCGGCGTCATGGTTGCTGGTCCCGTCAAACCCCACGACCGATTTCAGATAGCCCGAGGATTTGGCACAGGACGTCATTTCGTCCATCAGGCGGGTGTCGCATAGGGCGTGGCTGATCTGGGCCTTGTCCACGATCGCCGCCAATTCGCCCGCGCGCAGCATCGGCATGGAATTCACTACCACCGCGCCCGCTTTGGTCGCCGCCAGCCAGCAGGC
>JBFGFW010000530.1:0-1877 GCA_041579395.1 Sulfitobacter sp. | reverse complement strand
GCTGCCCTGCCCTTCGATGACATCCCAATGATCGTCGTCATTGTCGGGCGTAAGATATTCGATGGAACCGGCCATGAAATCTGCAATCACCGCGTCCAGTGGCACGCCTTCGCCGGTGATCAGAATGCCGGTCTGGCCGGTGGCGCGAAAGCTGCTTTTCATGCCTTTTTCCTGCAGGGCTGCGTCCAGCGCCAGCGCCGTGTACATCTTGCCGACAGAACAATCCGTGCCGACGGCCAGCACCCGCTTACCGCTCCGTCTCATCCCGGTCGCAATCGGATACTGCACCGACGGGATGCGCACGTCATGCAAGATGCGGCCGTTCGTGCGGGCGGCGGCCACCAGATCGGGCTCATTGCGCAACAGGTTGTGCAGGCCCGATGCAATGTCAAACCCCGCCTCCAGCGCCTCGATCAGAACGGCCTTCCATGCGGTGCTAATCACGCCGCCGCGGTTCGCAACCCCGATCACCAGCGTCTTTGCCCCCGCCGCTTTGGCCTGGGTCAGCGTCATGTCGTCAAGGCCCAGATCCGCCTTGCATCCTGCCATCCGCAACTGCCCCACGGCATTATCTGGCCGCCAGTCCTTGATCCCCTGCGCCACCTTGGCCGCCAGAGGGTCAGGCGCGTCGCCAAGGAAAAGAAGATAGGGCGTTTCGATTGTCATTCTTACATTCTCCGGCGGGATGGCCTTGCATCCGCTTGATAGGGGTGTCGCGGCGATCAGGTTCTAATTCCGCAGCAACATCAAGTGCAGACACAAAAATTTCTTCGGGCTGATCAAAATCGGCCAAGGGATGCCGCAGCAACGCTGGTCGCAAAATGCTGCAGTTGCGAGATGAGACTTGCACGCTGCAGCGCAATTTAATACCAGCAGACCCAGCAAAACCGAAACTTTATTACCCAAGGGATCACCTTCATGAGCTTTCGCATTCAGCCCACAGCCCCAGCACGCCCCAACCGCTGCCAGCTTTTCGGTCCCGGCTCGCGCCCTGCGATCTTCGAGAAAATGGCAAGCTCGGCCGCCGATGTGATCAACCTTGATCTGGAAGACAGCGTGGCCCCATCCGACAAGGACAGCGCGCGGCAAAACATCATCAAGGCGATCAGTGACGTGGATTGGGGCGACAAGCTGTTGTCGGTGCGCATAAACGGTCTGGACACGCCCTATTGGTACCGCGATGTCGTCGATCTGCTGGAACACGCAGGCGAACGGCTGGATCAGATCATGATCCCCAAGGTCGGATGTGCGGCGGATGTATATGCCGTCGATGCGCTGGTCACGGCGATCGAGACTGCCAAGGGACGCAGCAAGAAAATCTCGTTCGAGGTGATCATTGAATCGGCCGCCGGCATCGCCCATGTCGAGGAAATCGCCGCCTCCAGCCCCCGCCTGCAGGCGATGAGCCTGGGTGCTGCGGATTTCGCGGCCTCGATGGGGATGCAGACCACCGGGATCGGCGGCACGCAGGAAAACTACTACATGCTGCACGACGGCGCAAAGCATTGGTCCGATCCGTGGCATTGGGCGCAGACTGCAATTGTTGCCGCGTGCCGCACCCACGGGGTGTTGCCGGTCGATGGCCCATTCGGGGATTTCTCGGATGATGAAGGGTTTCGCGCGCAGGCGCGCCGGTCCGCGACCTTGGGCATGGTGGGCAAATGGGCAATCCACCCCAAGCAGATCACCGTTGCCAACGAGGTGTTCACCCCTTCGGACGAAGCCGTCGCAGAAGCCCGCGAAATTCTGGCCGCTATGGAGACGGCAAAGGCCAATGGCGAAGGGGCCACGGTCTACAAGGGCCGCTTGGTGGACATCGCCAGCATCAAGCAGGCGGAAGTGATCGTGCGCCAGTCCGAGATGATTTCGGCGCGCTG
>JBFGFW010000529.1:0-1886 GCA_041579395.1 Sulfitobacter sp. | reverse complement strand
GTGACAACGAGCGGGTCATGATTCCGGCCGTCAAACCGAATTGCGTATCGTTGGCAAGGGCCAGGGCTTCGCTGTAGCTATCCGCCTTTTGCACGCAGGTGATGGGGGCGAACATCTCTTCGCGGTTGATCTGCATGTCGTTGCGGGTGTTCGCGAAAACGGCAGGGGCCATAAAGTAGCCGTCTGTTGCCCGTTCCAGCCGGCCTCCGCCGCAAAGCAGTTCCGCACCCTCGGATTTGCCCTTTTCGATATAGGCAAGGTTCTGTGACAATTGGCTTTCGCTGACGACGGGACCGATCTGGGTGCCATCCTCAAGTGCATGACCCACCTTTAGGGCCTGCGCCGCCGCGACCAGCTTTTCGACAAAAGCATCATGAACTGACGCATGTACGATCAACCGGCTGGCGGCTGTGCATTTCTGGCCGGTGCCGCCAAAGGCAGACCCAGATGCATGCACGACAGCCAGATCGAGGTCTGCATCGTCCATAACGATCAGCGGGTTCTTCGACCCCATTTCCATCTGCACTTTTGTCATGTTCTGGATCGCAGCCGCAGCAATTCCGCGGCCGACGGGAACCGACCCGGTAAAGCTGATCGCATCAACCTGATCGCTTTCCACAAGGCGCTGGCCCACGTCGCGGCCCGGACCCGTGACCAGATTGAATAGACCTTTGGGGATGTCTTGGCGCGCGATGATTTCAGTCAGTGCAATCGCACTGGCGGGGGTGACATTGGCCGGCTTCCACACAACCGCATTGCCGAATGCCAAGGCAGGCGCGATTTTCCACGCAGGTGTCGCCACGGGAAAGTTCCAAGGGCTGATAATCGCCACGACGCCCACAGGTTCACGACGCACGTCGATTTCGATACCGGGGCGCACGCTTTCGGCAAGGTCGCCGTGTTGGCGCAGAACCTCTGCTGCAAAATAGGTGAAAAACTGACCGGCGCGATAAACCTCGCCTTTGCCTTCGGCCAAGGGTTTGCCTTCTTCGCGCGACAGGATGCGGCCGATTTCCCCGGCACGGGCCATCAATTCGGCCCCGATCGCCATCAGAACATCGTGGCGCTTTTGGATGCCTGCGGCCCACCAGATTGGCTGTGCCTGTCGTGCCGCTGCAAGGGCCGCGTCTAGTTGCGCGGCGTCTGCCTGCGCGTATTGGCCGATCAGATCAGATACGTCCGAAGGATTGCGGTTCTCAATCTGCCCGGCACCATCTGTCCAGGTGCCATCAATGTAGATTTGGGTACGCTCGGTCATAATTATCTCCTGATTGCCCTTGCGTCAGCTAGACTTAGTCGTCTGTTTCAGTCAATCTGGAAATTCTTAACAAAATTACAGGTTTTCTGAATGCCGTTGAAGCTTGAGACATTGCGGGTCTTTCGTATCGTTGCGGAAACCGGCACGCTTGCCGCCGCTGCGCGTGAGTTGAACCGGACACCATCCGCGATATCGATGTCCTTGGCACAACTGGCCGACGATGTAGGCGCGCCACTGTTCGAAACTGATCGAAAAAATCGGCTGACCCCTTTGGGGCAATTGGTGCTTGAGGAAAGCCGCCGGGCCATCGATGTGTTCGAGAAAAGCACCCAAGCGATCCGGCGTCACGCCATTTCAACGGCGGGGATCGTGCGCATCGCTGCGGTGCCTTCATCGACTGTATCGCTGCTGCCCAAAGTGATCGAGCAATTCCGTGCAACACACCCCCACGTCCGGATCGAAATCAGCGATGTCGATACAGTTGCCGTGCGCCGTCGCGTTCAGCGAGACGAGGCAGACATCGGGATTTTATCCGCCCGCCCGGGCGAGACATCGGAGGGTGAGGTGATCTTGAGCGATGATCTGGGCATCGTCTGCGCGGAAAATGGGCCGCTGCATCGCGCGCATC
>JBFGFW010000528.1:0-1910 GCA_041579395.1 Sulfitobacter sp. | reverse complement strand
GTTGTTCCCATGCGCGCCCGCAGGTCAGGATCGTCGATCAATGTGGCGATCTTCACCGCGAAGTTCTTGGGGTCATTGTCTTGTGCATAAAGTGCCGCCTGCCCTGCGGAGATCCGGCCCTCGGTCAGGTCGAATTGAACGATAGGTTTCTCAAGGGTCATATACTCCATCACCTTGTTCATCGTCGATATGTCGTTCATTTGATTTTTGGGATCGGGCGCGACACCAATATCGATTGCATTCAACGCCTTCAGCAGATCCGCCTGATACAGTGCGCCTGTGAACGTGAAGTACCGCGCCAAACCTAGATCCATTACCTGCTGTTCCGTTTCTACGCGCGTCGGGCCGAAACCAATAATCAGAAAATGGACATCGCTATAGCCCAGACATCGGATCAGATGGTCCGCAGCACCCACCAACAGATCCATCCCCTCTTGCTGGCCGATCACACCGACGTATCCCATCAGGGTGCCAGCATCCTTGCGATAGTCGACCTTGCCCGGTCCGGGAAGAAATCGATCAATTTGTGGGGCCGATCGGACGACAAAAACGTCCTGATCGTACATGCCGCCGCGCCGTATAGCGATGTCCCGGAAACTGCCGTTTGTTGCGATCGAGACCGACGCAGTAGCAAAACTAAGGCGTTCCCATATTCGCATTATCCAATAGAGCAACCCGCGTTTGCCAAACTTTGCCTCGAAAAGTTCCGGGCAGACGTCGTGATGATCAAATATGTACCGTACGCCACGGTGCCGATACCAAAGCGCCAGCAGGAAGATCAGGTCTGGTGGATTGCACCCCTGAATTGCATCAAAGGGTCGTCGCCGCCAAACAAGGCGGGCCATCCGAAACCAATGACGCATTGCGTGTAGGTACTCGCGGGCATAGGCAACAGCGCCTGAATGCGCTTCTTGCGGCGGCGGATGGCGGTAAATGTGAACACCTTCCAGAACCTCGTAGGCGACATCCCAGCCGCGTCCCATTGGCGAGATCACCGAAACCTCGTACCCGGCGTTAACCAACGTCGTCGCTTCGAGCCAGACGCGCCGGTCCAATGGAACTGGCAGGTTTTCGACAACGATCAGAATGTGGCGGTCAGTGGGTGCCGTCATGTGAACTTCAATGCGGGAAAGGTCTTTCCATTCACCCTTTGCAAAGAGAGATGAATTTTTCGTAAACAGCCTTCACCTTGACTGCATTAATGCGTCACGGCCTTCCGCGCTTTTCGAACCACTTGCGGCAAAAGCCGACAAAGGCCTTGTCGGGGCTTTTGGGGGCGTCAAGACCACCGTCTTCCATCCACGTCCGCCATTCATTTTCCAGATGGTACACATCCCATCCCGCGGCAGCTTCTCGGGCGGCCTCATAAGCACTTGTGGACAGCTTGATGCTGCTGACCCCGTCGCTGACAGGTGTGTCCTTTACCATCGTGCCACGATTTTGAAAGACAACGAAGTTACCGTCCAGTCGGACAGCATAGTCCGGCATGTGATCATGGTCCTCGTCTTGGGTGACGATGCTGCCGACAAGACGCTTGAACTCGCGGCTGGTCGATGTTGATCCACATTTGCGCTGCAAAACTTCGAGGGACACGCGCCACGTGCTTTGACGGCCGCAATGCTTGCGCGCGATCTCATAAATTCGGCGTTCAAGAGGTTTGCGCAGGCGAAAATAGTTTCGGTGCAGCGTCAGAACTTCCTGAGCCTGAATTGCGTTGAAAACCCAGTCCGACAGCTGAATCTCGATTTCCTGCATGCGACCATCTCGGGTTTGCCGCACGATCCGCGCCCGGTCAATAATGCTGAAAATGTCCATCTGTTCGGTGCCGCCGGTCACGATGTTCGTTTCGATCTGGGTGCCCTGCAACCGTGAGAGGGCGCTTTTGAGGGCATCATATCCCCGACCATCGG
>JBFGFW010000527.1:0-1918 GCA_041579395.1 Sulfitobacter sp. | reverse complement strand
CTTGGGTTGCACTTCCTCACGTTGCTGGAGCGTCTGGAAAACCAGCTTGAATTCTCAGATGATTTCGATGTCGATATGTTGAAAAGGTGGGCCGAACATGGGGCGGGTCGCACCGCGATCGCGTTTGAAGTGACCCGATCCAAGAACAGGGTTCTAAGCGTGTTCGGGCAGGAAATGCCGGATCGTGGCTTCGTGATCAGCTTTACCGACGTCACGGTGGAACGCGACTCCGTTCGCGCATTGGGTGAAATGAACGAGCGGCTGGAAAAGCGCGTGCAGGACAGAACCCACGAATTGGGCGAGGCCCTGTCAGAGGCGAAGCGCGCCAACGCAAGCAAGTCCCGGTTTGTCGCGGCTGCCAGCCATGATCTACTGCAACCGCTGTCGGCGGCGAAACTTTTTGTGGCATCTCTGGCCGACCAGGTTGGCAATAACGATCTGCTGCACATCGCGAACAAGGCTGAAAGTGCATTGTCCAGCGTGGAACACATCATCGAGGCGCTGCTGGATATATCGAAGCTGGATTCCCACGAGGCGGTTTTTGATGTGCGGCCCGTTCGTCTGTCGGCGCTGCTGCGCCCGCTGCGCGACGAGCTGACCCCCGTGGCGCTGGCCAAGGGGTTGGATCTGCGCATTCTGGACTCTGGACTGTCTGTGTGCAGCGATCCTGGCTATCTGCGCCGAATTATTCAAAACCTGATTTCCAATGCGATCCGCTATACTGATGCGGGCCGGGTTCTGGTGGGTGTTCGCCGCATCGGCGGCATGGCGCGGGTCGAGGTGTGGGATACCGGCTGCGGCATTTCACCTGCCGATCAGCTTGTGGTGTTTCAGGAATTCAAACGGCTTGATGCCAGAACATCCCATGCCGGGCTGGGGCTGGGGCTGGCCATCGTTGAACGCGCCTGCAAGAGTCTTGATCACCCGTTAAGGCTATGGTCCGAACCCGGCAAAGGCAGTTGTTTTTCCTTTGACGTGCCGATCAGGTACGGCTCGGAAGCTTTGGAACGGTCTGCGGAAGGACGGTTGGGTGAGAATGCCGCCGTTAAGAAAGGCCTTGTGGTCTTGCTGGTGGAAAACGATCTGCAGCTTGCCACGGCCCTCGGCATGATGATCGAAGGGTGGGATGCGCATGTCATCCACGCGCCGGACGGTGAAACGGCGCTGCAACTGCTGTCGGAAATCCGGCTGACGCCGGACGCGCTGGTGCTCGATTACCAGTTGGGCGCGGGCATGTCGGGCATCGCGCTTCTGAAGCACCTGAAGCAGGAGTTCGGCAATCTGCCGGTGCGGCTGGTGTCGGCAGACCGCAGCGCGGACCTGCAAAACGCGTGCGACGCTCTGGGGGTCACCTTGATGGCCAAACCCATCAACCGCGAGAAGCTGTACCGGTTCCTGTCGCGCCTGCACTGACGGTCACGGGAATTTCCGGTAGATCAGCGGTGCCGTGTCGTCGCTGGCGAACCCGTCGGCAAGCTGTTTCATCTTGGCGTGCAAGGGCGACTTGACGCACACCGGGTCTGTTGCGGCGGGGTCGTTGGCGATCGCCATCGCCTGACATCTGCATCCGCCGAAATCCAGCTTGCGGCGGTCGCAAGACCGGCAGGGGTCCTGCATCCAGTCCTCGCCACGATAGGCGTTGAAGGCCGCACCGCGGTACCAGATGTCAGACAGCGGCTTGTCCTGCACGGTGTCGAACGTCAGTCCCTTGATCGTTTCGGCGGCATGGCAGGGCAGGACAGTGCCGTCGGGGGTGACGTTCAGCCCTGTCGTGCCCCAGCCCCCCATGCACCGCTTCGGGTAGTCGCTGTGATAGTCGGCGGGCACGTAATCGATCACCAGCGTCCCTTTGTGGTCAATGCGGGCTTCGGCGACGATCCTGCTTGCCTCGGCGGCCTGTTCGCGCGTCGGCATCAGG
>JBFGFW010000526.1:0-1930 GCA_041579395.1 Sulfitobacter sp. | reverse complement strand
TCTCCACCAGCCCGAAGAAAAGAAGGGTAATGAAGAGCGCAAAGATGAGAGCAATCGCTGCTCGCGCGCGCGCTATGTTCCAATTTTTGACCACAATTTTAGAATAGTGCTTCCGCGCAAGCCGCAATTGAGAAATGTCAAAACGCAAAATTTGCGCCTGCAGACCGGCTCAATGATTGGCATTGCTCACGAGTTCTTCTGGCTCGGACGCCCCAGCCGTCTAACATCGTGTCGGATCGCGCGGTAAATTTTGCGGCCCCACTCCGAATACGCTTTGGGACCGGGATGAAATCGATCTGGGCTCATCAGGGAGGTGTCAGGATCAAAATCCATTTCAACAAATCGACAACCGGTGCGACCAGCCACAAGCTCGCGTAGTGCAATCTCACATCGTTCCGCCTGTGCGCCCAATATCCACCGAAGAGGTTGTGGTAGCAATGGGAAATACTGAATGGGTGGGATGCCAGAGACGCAGATGACATCGGCTTGAAACTTGGCCTCTATCAGGTCCAGCAGCGTTGCAAAATGCTGCACCCAAACGGACAGCGGCACGCGCGTCGTGATATCATTGACGCCAAGGGAAACGGACACGACATCAAACCACTGCCGTGGTCTTTGCTGCAGCCGTTCAATCGTATCCGCAGTGGTGGTGCCGGTTTTCGCGTCCACGGACCAGTGGACCGTGTTTGTCAGCGAAAGCCTTTTGCGCATGTGACCCAGCAGCGCCTCTTCCTGATTTGACGTGCCAACCGCCCACTGCGGAACTATCGCCAATGATCAATAACCGAAGGTTAGGGCCTTTCCCGCTCACACCGTGGCGGCGACCGACAGGATCAGCCAAGCTCAAAGCCGACCTCCGGCACCTTGGGCAACCAGTACCGGAAACAACAAAACGCGTGCCGCAAGATCCAGCATCTTTAAGTGCCCAATGGTTTTTAGTGAAGCAATTCCTAATCCAAAATCCTCTGCATCGCTTCATTCAGAATTTCGTCGCAAGCAACCTGCGTTTGAGACAGAGAAAGTAGATTTATATGCGCACCATTGTCGTGTTCGGGGGGTGACATCACGACGATGCCGGTTTTGTCATGGCCAACCCGAAACAACAGATCACCAAGCCGCTGGAGAAGTTCCTTTGTTTGCATCTGACGGCCGGGATGCAGCTCTTGCACAACGGAGATAGTTGGAGCAGGTTGAGCTGCGCAAAGACCGTGTGCGACGGTCATCGGGATAGAGACGCCTCCCCATCGCCCATTGCATTCGATCCAGTGGATATTGTCGGCCCCGTCGGAAGTACGGAAGATCACCGCGTCAAGGCTGCATCTTCCGAAATATCCCAGTCGCTGCAAGATGCCCGCAATGCGTGACGCCTCGGCGCTTAGACGGTCCTGTAATACTTGAGGCAAGGTCGATCGCGCCCCGCCTACAAAGGCGGCAACGCTGCCTTGGACACGTTGTTCGAAGATGCCCTCGATCACAGGCGGCCCATCCTGAAAACGCGGCACCCAGATCTGTGCAGACGGGCTGCACCTGACATTTTCATCCCAAATACCCACGAGGATCGGGTACGTGTCCTGCCAACCAAAAGCGCGAAGACGATGCAGCAGGAAGTGCCTCAGATCATCAAAGCTTTTTCCCCGAACCGTCGCTCCTTCAAAGCGCAGATTTCCTGCCGAGCCTGCACTATCAGGCACTTTGACAACGATCTGACTGCTCGTCTTGGCAATCTGGCTTACCAACCCTGCCGCCGCCGCCGGCCCGTATGCCGCGCGTGTCGGGGGCGTTGCGTGATCGCCCAAAATACGGCGAGCAAACTGTCCGAACCAAAGCTTGTCATTGACCCGCTGCGCCAGCCTTGGTGAGGGACCGCAGACATGGATACAGCACTTGGTTGCCTCACCCAAAGTCTGGGCCAGCCGCCAACTGTGTCCGG
>JBFGFW010000525.1:0-1932 GCA_041579395.1 Sulfitobacter sp. | reverse complement strand
TGCCACGTTGCAATGCGCCCGCTTGATCGCGAACGACGAAATCTATCGTCTTCATTTTACTACCGCTCTACCTCGGTGCCCGTTCTGTGCGGATCACCTGGTTGTTTGATTGACCGCTGACACGTTGATCGCATCATGCAGCCGCCTGTTCTTGTTCGTCATTGGATACGAAGCTTTTTATTGTTTCCGAAACTACAAGTTTCAGGTCGGAAAAGCCAAGTTTAATTTCCCCCGGCCACAATGTTGCCCTATTTTTCCGTGCAGCAAGGCCACAGTTTCTATTTGGTGGCGAACATCGAGCACTATCTGATCGCTTCGCTGTGGCCTTTGCGCAAGCTTCGGTCAGGCGATGCCCGCACAGAAATCCGGCGACTGCTTTGACATTGTTGACAAGATCGCGCCGCACGGCAACGGTCGGGGTATGGAAAACCGCCCTAACGCCCCGCTGCCGCTGCTTGAAGACCCGGACCTGGGGATCACCCTGTCGGATGGCTGTCGCTTGTCCGCACGGATCTGGCGGCCCGAAAATTCAGAGGCAGCACCGGTGCCGGTCATTCTGGAATATCTGCCCTACCGCAAGCGCGATGGCACCACGGCGCGCGACGCGCTGACCCATCCGTGGTTCGCCGAACGCGGCTATGCCTGCGTGCGCTTCGACATGCGTGGCAATGGCGACAGCCAGGGCGTGATGGAGGATGAATACACCCCCCTTGAGCAAGCCGACTGTATAGAGGTGATCAACTGGCTGGCAGCACAGCCGTGGTGCAACGGATCTGTGGGGATGATGGGGATCAGCTGGGGCGGGTTCAACGGCCTGCAGGTCGCCGCGCACGCGCCCGTTCCGCTGAAAGCGGTGATCACCCTGTGTTCCACCGTCGACCGGTTTGCCGACGACATTCATTACAAGGGTGGCTGCCTGTTGAACGAAAATCTGGGCTGGGGGGCGACGATGTGGGCCTATTCCAGCCGCGCGCCTGACCCCGCCTTGCGGTCCGACTGGCGCGAGATGTGGTTGGAAAGATTGGCCGCTGAACCGTTCCTGCCGTCGTTATGGCTGCGCCATCAAACCCGCGATGCCTATTGGAAACAAGGGTCGGTGATCGAAGACTACACGGCCATAAAGGCCAAGGTTCTGGCGATTGGCGGCTGGGGCGACGCCTATAAGAACGCGGTGCCGCAGTTGGTCGAAGCGCTGCCGGGTGCCAAGGGCATCGTCGGCCCGTGGGTCCACAAGTACCCTCATTTCGCCATCCCCGAACCGCGCATCGGGTTTCTGCAAGAGGCGCTGCGCTGGTGGGATCGCTGGCTGAAAGACATCGACACAGGCGTCGAGAACGACCCGGACTATCGCGCCTATTTGATGGACGGCGTGCGCCCGGCGACATGGTACTTAAATCGCCCCGGCCGCTGGATCGCCGAAGAAACCGGTGCCACGGCCCACCTGCCAACTGAAACGCTACACCTGACCGACGCGGGACTACACGCTGACGCAAGCCCGCTTAACGTCACGGTCGCGTCCCCGGCACATTGCGGTGCCGACGCCGGGGAATACTGCGCGATCTGGCTGGGCCCGGAAATGCCCGGCGATCAGCGCCATGATGACGCGCTGTCGGCATGCTTTGACAGTGATCCGCTTGGCGACACCATGGATATCGTCGGCGCGCCGCGTCTGGCCCTGACCCTGTCCTGCAATGTTGCCCAAGCGCAGATTGCCGTGCGGCTGAACCACGTGCATCCCGACGGGGCCAGCACCCGGATCACGTACGGGGTGCTGAACCTTAGCCACCGCGACGGTTCAGAGACACCCAGCGCCATGAAACCCGGCGAACCGACCAAGATTACGATGGATCTGGATCACATCGCCTACCGCGTGCCCAAGGGGCATAGGGTGCGGGTTGCGGTCTCGACCGCGTACTGGCCGCTGGTCTGGCC
>JBFGFW010000524.1:0-1938 GCA_041579395.1 Sulfitobacter sp. | reverse complement strand
GGCAAAGCCAACCCGATCGCCTGTATCCTGAGCTTTGCGATGGCACTGCGCTATTCCTTTGATCAGGGCGACGAGGCGACGCGGCTTGAGAAGGCCGTTGAAAAGGTGCTGGCCGATGGTTCCCGCACTGCCGATCTGATGGGCCCCGAAGGCGGCACGCCGATCTCGACCACCGAGATGGGCGATGCAATTCTGGCCGCACTTGACGCCAGCCTGTAATCCGCGCCTTGCCTGACCATGCGCCGGTCAGGCAAGATACCCCATCAGCAAAGTACCCGGCATGAGCCAGCCCTCCGTTTCCCCGATCCTTCACAAAGCGCGCAGCACCACGCTGCAGGGTATGGTCCTGGGATTGTTGGCCTTTGCGGTCTATGCAAGCCACGACGCCGCGATCAAACAACTGGGCGCAACATATTCGCCCTTTCAGATCGTGTTCTTTGTGGTGGTGTTCAGCTTTCCCGTCGTCACCCTGATGCTGGTCACCGACAAGACCGCCGACACCCTGCGCCCCAGAGAACCCTTTTGGACATTTCTGCGCACCGCCGCCGTCGTGGTGGGCGGATTTTGCGCATTCTATGCGTTTTCGGTGCTGCCGCTGGCCGAAACCTACGCGATCCTGTTTGCCGCCCCGTTGCTGATCACCGTGCTTTCCGTGCCCCTTCTGGGCGAGGTCGTGCGCGCGCACCGCTGGGTCGCGGTCGCCGTCGGCCTGATTGGCGTGCTGGTTGTATTGCGCCCAGGCACCGCTGATCTGGGGTTGGGCCATCTGGCGGCATTGGTGTCGGCGTTTGGCACGGCATTAACATCCGTCATCATGCGCAAGATCGGCGGGCGGGAACGGCGCGAGGTCTTGTTGCTGTACCCGTTGCTGGCAAATTTCGTGATCATGCTTTGCATACTCCCGTTCGTGTACATTCCGATGCCGATGGCCGATCTGGGGCTTGTCTTGCTGGTGTCGGTTCTGGCGGTGCTGGCGATGTCCCTTATGATCCGCGCCTATACTTTGGCGGATGCGGCGCTGGTCGCCCCGATGCAATACAGTCAGATCATCTGGGCCGCTGTTCTGGGGTGGCTGTTTTTCAACGAAACCTCGGATTTGATGACGTTTCTGGGCGCGGGCATTATCATCGCCAGCGGGGCCTATATCGTGGTGCGCGAGGCACGGGGCGCGACGTCACTGAACAAGCCTGTGTTGCGCACGCTCAGCCGGCGGCCCGATATGGGCGGCTTGTCCCGGCTTGGCATCGCCAGCCCCAAGCTTCAGCAAACCGTTGAGCATGAAACCGAATGATGACAGTGTCACGCTGACACCCCCAGACGGACCGTTGCCATGACCCATGCCATTCAGGCCGAAGTATTGCTGCCCACGCAAGAACTGCGCGATGACCTGCCGTTCTATACGAAGACCTTGGGCATGCGGCTTGACAGCATCTTTCCCGCCGATGATCCATCCGTGGCCAGCCTGTCTGGTCACGGGCTGCGGGTCCGCATCGAAAAAGGCGCGGATGTCGCCCCCGGCATTCTGCGGATCCTGACGGATGACCCCGAAGGCTTTGCGGATGGCGCACGCCGCCTGACAGCCCCCAACGGCACGCTGATCGACATCGTCCCGCTGACCCCCACCGTGGATCAGCCGCAGACCCAGCATGAATTTGCCGTGCGCCGCCTGCGCGACGAGGCCCCTTGGGTCATTGGCCGTGCGGGCATGCACTATCGCGATCTGATCCCGTCACGGCTTGGCGGATCGATCATCGCCAGCCATATCCGCATCCCAGACGGCGGGCCGGTGCCGGACATGGTACATTATCACACTGTCGGGTTTCAGCTGATCTTTTGCTACCGTGGCTGGGTCGATGTGCTGTACGAAGATCAGGGCGATCCGATCCGCCTGCACGCCGGCGATTGCGTCACCCAGCCACCAGGTATCCGTCACCGCGT
>JBFGFW010000523.1:0-1946 GCA_041579395.1 Sulfitobacter sp. | reverse complement strand
TGTGCAAAGCCCACGGTGGTGGCGGTAAACGGTGCGGCGATTGCTGGCGGGCTGTTCTATGTGCTGGCCAGCGATCTGCGGCTTTCTGTGCCGTCTGCCAAGTTCGGGCTGGCAGAGGTGCGCGTCGGGGCCGATTTTCCGCTTGGACCGCTAGAAATAGCGCGGGCCACGTTGCCGCCGCACGCCTTGCGTCGGTTGATGTTGACCGGGCAGCCGATCACTGCCGAGGAAGCAATGGCGGCCGGGATCGTGGACCGCATCGTGCCGGCTGATGCGCTGCTGCAAGCTGCACTGGACGATGCGGTTGAATTGGGCCGGATTCCCCCGGCGACCTTTGCGTCCGTCAAGCGGCAGATCCGCGGCGAGGCGATTGGCAAGATCGAAGCGGGTATTGCCGCCGGGGCAAACGCCCCCGAAGGCGGCTGGTTCAACGCCGAGACAGTCCCCGCGATGCGCGCCATGCTGGGCGGCTAGATTATCGGCTTTTGCATTGTGATGCTGGTGGGCCGGTCAAACCCGGTGTGCGCAGTGCGGCCCGTTTCGACAAAGCCAAGTGCTTTGAACGTTGCATGATTGTCCAAGAGCTCGACTCGCGTCTGCAATTCCAGCGTTGGCAGACGCAATGCGCGGGCCCGCGTTTCGGCATGTTTAATCAGATGCCGTGCCAGCCCCAACCGCTGGTGCGCGGGGGCCACGCAGACTTTGCCCAGTGACAGCACACCCGGCTTTGACGTCAGGATCATGCAAGCGACAGGCGGCAAGCCGATCGCCCAGATTTCAGCCTCCCTACTGGTTTTTCGCAGACTGGCGGGCGTCACCTGGCCAAGCGAACTCGGCGGCGCAATGCGCCCTTCCATATAGGCAAAACAGTCGCGCATCAGCCGAAGCAGATCGGCCAATGCCGGATCATCGGGCCCCATCCGGTACGGTGTCAGGTCCATGTCACATCCCCTAGAAAGATATAGCCCGCGCCGTAGATCGTCTTGATCAGTTGTGGATTTTTCGGGTCTTCGCGCAGTTTCGTCCGAAGGCGCGAAATGCGCACGTCCATCGCCCTGTCAAAGCTTTCGGATGCGACGCCCCCCAGGCTGGTCTGCATCTGGGCCCGGCTGATCAGGCGCTTGGGGGCATCCAGAAACAGGCGCAGCACTTCGCCTTCGGCGTGGGAGAACGGGGTCTCTGCGCCGGTGGCGTCTTCTAGCATATAGCGGTCGAAGTGCGCCCGCCATCCGGCGAAGGATGCAACATTTGCGGTCTGGGACGCGGGTTTGGCGCTGCGCAACCGGGCGCGGATCCGTGCCACGACTTCGGCTGGATCGAAAGGTTTTATGATGTAGTCATCGGCACCAAGCTCCAGCCCGGTGACCCGGTCCTGCACCTGCGCCCGCCCCGAGATGATGATCACGATGGCACCCTGCTCCAGCGCCAACCGGTGCACCAGCGTCAGGCCATCGGTGTCTGGCAGCGACAGATCCACAAGGCAGACGTCGGGGGTGTGGGTTGCCAAGGCGGCCTCGAACGCACGGGCACGGCCGAAGCTTAGCGTGTCAAAGCCGGCTTCCTCGAGCACATCAGCAAGGAGGGTCCGAATTTCTGGTTCATCGTCCAGAATGGTGACAAGGGGGCGGGTCATTGCGCGGCCACCCCCTTGGGCGCGATCAGTGCCGTCAGATCCTCCACCCCAAAGGGCTTGCGCAGCACCGGTGCCAGCGTCTGCGCCTTAAGAAATTGCGCGTCATCGCTGGGTAGGGACGTCATCAGCACAAGCGGCGGGGCATCGGCCCCCAACCGGTGCGCCAGATCCAGCCCGGTCGCGTCGCCCTTCAATTGAATGTCTGACAGGATCAGCGTGATGTCGGGCAGGTTTGCCAGCAGCGCGGTCGCCTCGTCGGCGCTGGCGGCCTCGATCACGGAATGGCCCAACCCCATCAGCATGTCACGCACCA
>JBFGFW010000522.1:0-1947 GCA_041579395.1 Sulfitobacter sp. | reverse complement strand
GGTGCCGACGACCCGCGCCCATGAAAAGCTGGGCCATGCCACCCAGGATCGCCAAGGCAGCGGCCCGCTGGTCTGGCTGCACGCGGCATCGGTGGGCGAAAGCCTGTCGGTGTTGGCCCTGATCACCCGCATGGGTACCATGCTGCCGCACGCGCAGTTCCTGATCACTTCCGGCACGGCGACCTCGGCCAAGCTTGTGGCGCAGCGCATGCCACCACGCACGGTGCACCAGTTTGCCCCGCTGGATGCGCCCGGCCCGCTGAACAGGTTCCTGCGGCACTGGCGACCCGATGCGGCGATCTTTGTCGAAAGCGAGATCTGGCCGCAGATGCTGCGGCGGACCCGTGCGACCGGGGCCGGAATGGCGCTGGTGAATGCGCGGATGTCCGAAAAGACCGTCGCGACCTGGACGAAATGGCCGGACACCGCGCGCTATCTTTTTGACGTGTTCGATCTGATCCTGACCCAGAACGACGCGATGGCGCATAACATGGTCCGGCTGCACGCCCCCGCTGACAAAGTGGCCCGTGGGATCAACCTGAAATCCATGGCCGGGCCGCTGCCCGTGGACGAAGACGCCCTTTATGACGCGCGCGCGTCACTTGGGCACCGGCCGGTGTGGGTTGCGTCATCCACCCACGAGGGCGAGGAGCGCGGCATTCTGGCGGCCCACAAGTCACTGTTGAAACGCTTTCCCGATTTGTGCCTGATCCTTGCCCCCCGTCACCCGGAACGCGGCGATGCTGTTGCGGCCCAGATAGCGGATGCGGGGTTGCAGTCTGCCCGGCGCAGCGCGGGTGCAGCCCCCGGCGAACAGGTCTATCTGGCCGACACATTGGGCGAACTGGGCCTGTGGTATGCGCTGACCGACATCGTGTTCCTTGGCGGGTCATTGCGGCCCATCGGCGGGCATAACCCGTTCGAGGTCGCTCAATCGGGGGCCGCCGTCTTGTCGGGCAATCACGTTTCCGCCTTTGCGGAAACCTATGCGCAACTGGAAACCGCCGGTGCCGCGCGCATCGTCGCAGACGCCGACGATCTGGCAGACCGGGTCGCGTCCTTACTCTCCACGCCGGATCAACTGGCTGGGATGACCCAGGCAGCCAGGCAATTTATCGCAGGGCAGGACGACCAGCTTGACAGTATCGCGCTGCGTCTGATCACTGCATTGGGGCTTGAGGTCGCGTGAAACCGGCTGGCGTCCCGGCAAGACAGCACCTTGGACGGTACCAGCTATTGAGAGGTTTTTGCGAATGAAACCAAAGCTTTTCGTGACGAACTTCAACAAAAACTTCACTGGCGTCTCTGCCACAACGGCCAATGTCGTCCGCGTGCAGGCCAAGCGTTACGATGTGTCGCTGGTGGGCCACCCGCTACCCGGTTGCCCGCCCCCGGTATCGCTGCATGACGCGCGCAGCGCCTCCCGGCAGGGGGCCATCTGGCATGTGCGGCGCAATACCGAAATGCGCGCGGCCTTGTGGACGCGCGACGTGCTGCGCCTGCCGATCAAAATCGTCTTTACCTCTGCCGCGCAACGGCGTCATTCGGCGTTTCCGCGCTGGCTGATCAGCCGCATGGACGCGGTGATTGCCACGACCGACAAGGCGGCTGGCTTTGTGCCGCATGTGCGCGCGGTCGTGCCCCACGGCGTCGACACCGGCCTGTTTCAGCCCGCCAAGAATCGTGCGCAGGCGTGGGCGGCCTTGGGATATGGCGGGCCTGACGGCTCAGAATGCCGGCAACTACGGTTTAAATTTACAGTTAGTGAAAGAAGAAAATTTCCAGACCGCGGACCTCACCCAATTTTCCGAGCTTCTTCTTGATAACGACGGCAATTACTATGGGCGGATTGAATCGTTCGGGTATCGCAGTGCCCTGAACAACTCTACGGTGCATCACTTTGACAGCGGTGACAAGAAACTGGGTCTTGCCTATTTGCCCTCCCAT
>JBFGFW010000521.1:0-1990 GCA_041579395.1 Sulfitobacter sp. | reverse complement strand
TGCGTGTCGCCGGTCGTGCCGGGAATATGCATGTCATAGCGCCCCGGTTTGATCGCGACAAAGCCAATTTCCATCGTGCCTGCCTCGTCAAATTCAATACTGCTCAGCGCAAAGGGACGGACTTCCAGCCCTTCGATCACGATCTCGTCGATCCAGATCGCGCGGAAAAAGGCAGCGCCCTCAAGCCCCAGTTCCTGTGATCCGTCGGCGGTGATCTCAACCTCGTAGTAGGTGCCGGATTTCAACAGCCAGGGGCCATCGCTGATCGGCTCTCCGGCAGAGAGGATGATGGGCGGCAGGTCTTGCTTGTTACTGCCAGACATCAGGCCAGCGGCACCAAACTCGTGGGCGGATGCGGCACTGCATCCAAGCAGCGCTGACAATAAGAGTGCGATGGTCCGCGCGTTCAACGTCATGGACGAAACGCCGCCCCCCACGGAAAGCGACCGACCTTGATGGATTTGACCGCCTTGCGCGCAGCGACGTCGATTACGGTGACATCCCCCGATATGCCGTTGGTCGTGAAAAGCTGCTTATGATCGCCGTCGAATGCCATGTGCCAGACTCGCCGCCCGACCAGAATATAGTCTTCGACTGCGTAGGTCAGCGCGTTGACCACCGCGACATGGTTCGCGGGTCCAAGGGCGACAAAGGCAAATTTCCCGTCCGGGGTGAATTCGAACCCGACGGGCTGGACACGGTCGGGATGCACGCCCCTAACTTCAAACGTGATCTTACCCAGTTCGCCTTGGGTGGCAGTGTCGAAAATGGTGATTGAGCCGCCAATTTCCGAGCTGACCCAAAGCTCTGCCCCTTCTTTGGCAAATTCGGCGTGGCGCGGGCGGCTGTCGACCAGCGTATTGGCAAACAGGGCGTGGGTTTCGGTGTTGATCCAATGTGCCATGTTCGTCGTTTCGGAGGTTGTGATCACCACCTTGCCATCGGGCGACACGGCCATGCCCTCGGGCTCCACCCCCACGTCTATCTGGGTCACGACCTTGCGGGTTTCCACGTCAACGACCGTCGTCACGGCGTCGTCTTCATTCGCGATATAAAGGTGTTTGTTGTCGGGGTGCAGGACGAATTGTTCGGGGTCCTCGCCCGACGGCAGATCATACAGGATCTTGCCCGTTTCGGGGTCCATCACCTGCACCGCATCGCTGTCGGAGGCGCAGATATACACCCGCGAGTAATCCGCAGAAAAAGTGATGCCGCGCGGACGCTCACCAGTGGCGTGGGTCTGGATCACCTCGAGCGTTTCTGTGTCGATGACGCTGAGCGTATCATCCTTTTCATTGGTCACCCAAATTTCGCCCGCAAAAGCTGGTATCGCCAAAGACAGCGACGTCAGGATGGTGCAGCACAGCTTCATTCAAAGGCCTCGCATCGGCTTTCCGGGCGGTCGAGGCCCAGTGTGTCCAATTCATTTACCTGGTGCAGAAACCCCTCGAGCGGGGCCTGTTCGACCAGCGCACGCGGGTGGGCGATGGCAATGGGCTGGCGCAGTTGCCCGTTCCAGTTGCGCCATGTCAGCGGCCGGCCCTTAAAGCCCGCCAGTTCGAAATCGTCCGACAGGATATAATCGCGCAGGATGGCCGGATCATTGCTGCCGGTGCGGGTCACGGCTTCTCCCAGTGTCCGCACGGCCGCCCAAGCAGCATAGTCTTGTGATTGCATGGCGCGGTTGTGTTCTTTCGTGAACCGGTTTTGCAATTGCGTCGCCCCCCATTGTTCGATCACCGGCGACCATGTCAACGCCGACAGACCTTCGGAACCGACCACGGGCCGCGCGACCCATGTGTTGTACAGCAGATAGCGCCCGAAATCGCCTACTTCGTCCACCACGATCAACGCATCGTAATCGCCGAAGGGCTGGGTGAAAAGCGGCACTTCCTGCGCTGCGTTGCGGCGCATATCGGCGTCAAAGGCCCAGGTCTTTTCCTCTGCCGGTTTCAATCCGAATTTTACAAGCGACCGTCGCATCGCGTCG
>JBFGFW010000520.1:0-1991 GCA_041579395.1 Sulfitobacter sp. | reverse complement strand
CTATTCCGGCGTCACCATGGCGCTGATCCACGGCGGCCAACCCGATGCGTTGATCCTGTGCCACGAACCGACCCGCACCACCATGCGCGGCTTGCCCGATTACACCCTGCCAACGTTGGAGGAGGTCCGCGATACAGCATTGACGCTGGCAAAGGTCGCAAACCCGGCCTGCAAAATCGTCGGGGTGTCAATCAACACGCAGCATTTGTCGCAAGCCGAGGCGGACGCTTATCTGGCAGAGGTGGAGGACCGTCTGGGTTTGCCCGCTGTCGATCCGTTCAGGCACGGTGCCGCCCGGTTGGCTGATGCTTTGGAAGCCCTCTGAGCGGCCCTTCGGGGAGAGTTTATTTGGCAAAATGAAGGAGAGGTCATGCGTATCGAGATAAGCCGGGATGTGTTTCGGCTGGCGCAGGTCTTTACGATCTCGCGCGGGTCACGAACCGAGGCACAAGTGTTGACAGTGCGGATTTCAGAGGGTGGCGTGACGGGTTGGGGTGAATGTGTGCCCTATGCCCGCTATGGCGAGACCCTGGACAGTGTGACGGCCGAGATTGAGGGTTTGCCAGGTTCTTTCACGCGGGCGGACCTTTATGATCTTCTGCCCGCGGGTGCGGCGCGCAATGCCGTCGATTGTGCGCTTTGGGATATTGAGGCCAAAAAGGCTGGCAAACGGGTTTGGGAAATGGCCGGCCTCGCGGTGCCGGGGCCCGAGATTACCGCCTATACCCTTTCATTGGACAGGCCTGAAAAGATGCAGGCGCAGGCGGCGTTGCACGCGCACCGGCCTTTGCTGAAGATCAAGCTGGGCACGCCCGATGACATGCCCCGGCTCGAGGCCGTCCGCGCAGGGGCCCCGGATGCGCCGATCATCATTGACGCAAACGAAGGCTGGTCTGCGGATGTGTATGCCGATCTGGCCCCGCATCTGCTGCGGTTGGGTGTCGCGCTGGTCGAACAGCCGCTGCCCGCGGGCGACGATGATGCGCTGATCGGCATGGCGCGGCCCGTGCCGGTCTGTGCCGACGAATCCTGCCATGACCGCGACAGCTTGCCGGGTTTGGGCGGCAAATACGATGTGGTGAACATCAAGCTGGACAAAACCGGTGGCCTGACCGAGGCGCTGGCCCTGCGCGACGCCGCCCGCGCCCATGGGTTTGACGTGATGGTCGGATGCATGGTTGGATCATCCCTGGCGATGGCCCCGGCGACGCTGGTGGCACAGGGCGCGCGCATCGTTGATCTTGACGGGCCGCTGCTTCTGGCCGAAGACCGCGCACATGCTTTGCAATTTGACGCCGCCGGGGTGCACCCGCCCACGGCCAAGCTTTGGGGATAAGACATGCGGACAGTTTACGTAAACGGCGATTACCTGCCCGAGGCCGAGGCGAAGGTATCGATCTTCGACCGCGGATTTCTGATGGCCGATGGCGTCTATGAGGTGACATCCGTGCTGGACGGCAAGCTGATCGATTTCGACGGTCACGCCATCCGGCTGAGCCGGTCTTTGAACGAACTGTCGATGCGCAACCCAATCTCGAAAGACGACCTGCTTGAGGTACACCGCGAATTGGTACGTTTGAATGATCTCGACGAAGGGCTGATCTATCTTCAGATCACGCGCGGGTCGGATGGCGACCGCGATTTCGCCTTTCCCGACCCTGAAACCACCATGCCGACCATTGTGCTTTTCACCCAGTCCAAGCCCGGCATGGCCGACAGCCCCGCTGCCAGAAAGGGTGCCAAGATCATCAGCATCGAAGACATCCGCTGGGGCCGGCGCGACATCAAGACGGTGCAGTTGCTGTACCCGTCGATGGGCAAGATGATGGCCAAGAAGGCCGGTTGCGATGATGCATGGATGGTCGAAGACGGCTTTGTCACCGAGGGCACCAGCAACAACGCCTATATCGTGAAGGGCAACAAGATCATCACCCGCGCGCTGAGCCACGAGATCTTGCACGGCATCACCCGCGCCGCCGTGCTGCGTCTGG
>JBFGFW010000519.1:0-2002 GCA_041579395.1 Sulfitobacter sp. | reverse complement strand
GCCGTGGCCATGGCGTACCCGCCCGACGCGACGGCCAGACAGAATTTTGCCCCGACAAGGGCGGCGAATTCCTGCTCAAGCAAGGCTGTCTCGGCGATCTCATTGCCAGAGGTGTTGTAGCGGTGCAGCCGTCCATGGCGCATCACGTCGAGGGCGGCGGCGATGGCATCCTCGGGCAGAGGTTCCTGTTGGGTAAAGCTGCCCTTGAACACATCATCCACGCTAGGCGGCCCCGATCAGGCGCAGCACCAGCGCGGGCAGATGAGTATAGTCATCCAGCAAGGCTTCGGGGTTCAACGCGGCCATATCCTCGCCCGACGGGCCGAAGGTGACCAGAATGCAGGGCACGCCTGCCGCCGCAGCCGTCTTGCGATCGGTATTGGTATCACCCACCAGACAGCACAGCGCCGGATTGCCCCCTGCACGGCGGGCGGTTTCAAACAAATGCTCGGGGTCGGGCTTGCGCACCGCAAGGCTGTCAGCCCCCAACATGGCCCCAAACGCATCGCGCACGCCCAACCGGGTCAGCAGGGTATGCGCCAGCCCTTCGGGTTTGTTGGTGCAGATCGCCACGCGGTAACCCGCCCCCTTCAGCGCCTCGACCGCGTCCATCGCACCGGGGTACATCACTGTGTGATTATCGATATCCTGCTCGTAAGCTTGTAGCAAAACCGGATAATAGCGGTCTATCGTGTCTGTCTCATTGCCGCGGCCGAGCCGTTCCATTCCCAGTCGCAACATGGCCCGCCCGCCTTTCAGCGCAGTACCCGCATCGCGTGACGCGTCCAGCAGATCGCCCGCGCCCATGTCGCGAAAGCAGGTGTTTGCCGCTGCGATCAAATCACCGCTGGTATCGGCCAACGTGCCGTCCAGATCGAATACCACCGTTTTCATCGGCGCTCCTTTGCTGAGACTTGTTGCAGGGCGAAATCTTGTTTGATGCCCGCTAGCCTTGCGCATTAAATCGAACAAGGTAAAGAGATGCCACGTTAATTATTTAAAGAGATTACCCATGGAAATTGCATTGATCCTACTGGCCGCAGGCAGGGGCACCCGGATGCAATCGGATCTGCCGAAGGTGCTTCACCCCGTCGCCCAAGCCCCGCTTTTGGAGCATGCGATGGCATCCGGTGCCGCATTGTCGCCCGCCCGTACCGTCGTCGTTGCTGGCCACAGTGCCGATCTGGTGCGCGCAGCCGCGCAGCAATTTGACGAAACGGCAGTTGTCGTCGTCCAGGAAGAACAGCTTGGCACTGCCCACGCAGTCGCACAGGCCCGTTCCGCCCTGGAGGGGTTTGATGGGATCGCCATCGTTCTTTACGGCGACACCCCCTTTGTTCAGCCCGAAACGCTGGAAAACATGCGCGATGCTCTGGCCAACCATGATATCGTGGTGCTGGGATTCGAAGCTGCCGATCCGGGCCGCTACGGTCGGTTGGTGATGGAGGGCGACAGTCTGCACCACATTGTGGAATTCAAGGACGCGACGCCGGCAGAGCGTGCAATCACCTTGTGCAACAGTGGTGTCGTCGCGTGCAAGTCCGACCTTCTGTTCGATCTGATCGATGCGGTCGGCAAGGAAAACGCGTCGGGCGAATATTACCTGACCGACATCATCAAGATCGCAGCCGCGCGCGGTCTGAAATCGACAGCCGTCACCTGCGCCGAGGCCGAGACCATGGGCGTCAATTCGCGCGCCGATCTGGCCATTGCCGATGCGGCGTTCCAGACCCGCACGCGCGCCGCCATGCTTGAAGCCGGAATTACGCTGATGGCCCCCGAAACCGTCTATTTCGCCCGCGATACTTATGTGGGGCGCGACACGGTCATTGAACCCAACGTGGTATTCGGCCCCGGCGTGACAATTGAATCAGGTGCCACCATCCGGGCATTCTCGCATCTCGAAGGCTGCCACGTATCGCGCGGCGGCGTCGTCGGGCCCTATGCGCGCCTGCGCCCCGGTGCCGAACTGGCCGAAGACGTGCGCATCGGCAATTTCGTC
>JBFGFW010000518.1:0-2007 GCA_041579395.1 Sulfitobacter sp. | reverse complement strand
GTCCCCGGCGACCGCCGCGCCATGACCCTGCGGCTGACCCGCGCCGGTGAAACCGAATTTGCAACCCAGGCCGCCGCGCACGAAGGCTGGATCAACGCGATGCTGACCGGCATCAGCGCCGATGACGCCCGCGAAATGGCCGCACAACTGATCGTGGTGGCGCAAGCTGCCGAAAACAAGGAACATTCCGATGACCCAGCCCATGCGTAGCGACGTGAAACATTTTCAATGCGCGGTGAAAGACGGCATTGCCACCGTGCGTCTGGACCGGCCCGACCGCAAGAACCCGCTGACCTTCGACAGCTATGCCGAACTGCGCGACTGGTTTCGCGATCTGGTCTATGCCGATGACGTGGACGTTGTGATCTTTGGCTCGAACGGCGGGAATTTCAGCTCAGGCGGCGATGTCCATGACATCATCGGGCCGCTTACGCGCATGAATATGAAGGAACTGCTGCAGTTTACCCGCATGACCGGCGATTTGGTCAAGGCGATAATCAATTGCGGCAAGCCTGTGATTGCCGCCGTCGATGGCATCTGCGTGGGCGCGGGGGCGATCATCGCGATGGCGTCAGACTTGCGGCTGGCCACGCCCGAAGCGAAGACGGCATTTCTGTTCACCCGGGTCGGGCTGGCGGGCTGTGACATGGGGGCCTGCGCGATCCTGCCGCGCATCATCGGCCAGACGCGCGCTGCTGAACTGCTGTATACCGGCCGGTCCATGTCGGCAGACGAAGGCGAGCGGTGGGGCTTTTTCAACCGTCTGGTGGCGGGCGACGCATTGGAAGCCGAAGCGCTGACGTTGGCACGGCAAATTCAGGCAGGTCCGAATTTCGCGCATATGATGACCAAGACCATGCTGGTGCAGGAATGGTCCATGTCCATCGAGCAGGCCATCGAGGCAGAGGCCCAGGCGCAGGCGATCTGCATGCAGACCGGCGATTTTGAGCGTGCCTACACCGCATTTGTCGCCAAGCAGCGGCCCGTGTTCGAGGGGGATTGAACGATGGGATTGGTCTGGGTTGAGACTGCGGGAGCCTCCGGCGGGAGTTTTCTTGGCAAAATGAAGCGAAGGGCGTTTGCAGATGTCTGACCGTAGTTTTTTGGCATGGCCGTTTTTCGAAGATCGGCATCGGGCATTGGCGGAAGCGCTGGACGCTTGGGCGGCGGATGCGCTGGTGGGCTTGGATCATGTTGACGTGGATGCGACCTGCCGGTCGCTGGTGACGATGCTGGGGGATGGTGGTTGGCTGCGCTATTCGGGGGCCGAAGCGGGCGAGGCGCTGGACGTGCGCAGCCTGTGCCTGATCCGAGAAACCTTGGCGCGCCATGATGGTCTGGCGGATTTCTCCTTTGCGATGCAGGGGCTTGGCACCGGGGCGATCAGCCTTTTCGGCACCTTTGAGCAGCAGGCGGCTTGGCTGCCAAAAACCCGCGACGGTCGCGCCATTTCGGCCTTTGCCCTGACGGAACCGCAATCGGGATCTGACGTGGCCAATTCGACGATGGCCGCTGTGCGCGACGGCGATGATTACGTGTTGAACGGTGAAAAGACCTGGATATCAAACGGCGGCATCGCGGATGTCTACACGCTTTTTGCGCGCACCGGAGAAGCTCCCGGCGCACGCGGGCTGTCGGCGTTCATCTTGCCCGCCGACCTGCCCGGGTTTGAGATTGCCGAGCGGTTGCAGGTGATTGCCCCCCATCCACTTGCAACGTTGCGCTTTACCGATTGCCGGGTACCTGCATCAGCGATGATCGGAGCACCGGGGCAGGGTTTTGCCATTGCCATGTCGGTTTTGGATGTCTTCCGGTCTACGGTGGCGGCCGCAGCACTTGGCTTTGCGCGGCGCGCGCTGGACGAAGCATAGGGGAGGGTCACGCAGCGCCAAGTACAGGGCAAGCCGCTGGCCGAGTTGCAGATGGTGCAGGGGCATATTGCCGACATGGCGGTGGATATCGACGCGTCGGCCTTGCTGATTTACCGCGCCGCCTGGCTGAAGGATC
>JBFGFW010000517.1:0-2007 GCA_041579395.1 Sulfitobacter sp. | reverse complement strand
TCGGGATCATGAAGACCCACCCGGTCGAGAACGTGCTTTTCAAGGTCGGAATTTCATCCTCCGAGGGCCGCAGATTATGTCGTACAGCGCGTAGGTGGACTTGGGTGAAAACCCCCATGTAATACAGCAACGCGGGCAGAACCGCCGCATAGACGACTTCCCTGTAGGGCACCGCAGTATATTCAGCGAGAATAAACGCGGCTGACCCCATGATGGGGGGCATGGCGCTTCCCCCGGTAGAGGCTGCAACTTCGACAGCGCCGGCAAAGCGGGAACTGTAACCAAGGCGTTTCATCACCGGGATGGTGATCGAGCCCGTCGCCACGACGTCAGACGTCGGGCTGCCTGACATGGTGCCGTAAAGCCCCGAGGAGATCACAGCGATCTTGGCAGGGCCGCCGCGCGATCTCCCGGTCAGCAATGCCGCAAGATTGAAAAAGAATTCGCCGCCACCGGCCTTCGACAGGAAGGTGCCGAACATCACGAACAAGAAGACATAGCTCGCAACAACCTGGATCGGTACGCCAAACACGCCATCCGTGGTGAAGACCAGAATATCCAGCAGGTATGTGAACTCACTGATGCCATGCCCGAAGGGGGGCGGCAAAAGTGAACCGAAAAGGTTATAGGCCAGGAACAAAATGACCACGCCGGTCAGACCCATCCCCGTAGTTCTGCGCGTCGCCTCAAGCGTCAACAGCAACAACGCGGTGCCGAAAAACAGCTGGGACGTCGTGAAGGGCTCAAGCAGGCTGATACGATCGGAAATCGCGCCAGCGTTCATGAAAAAGAATACGCCGCAGGCCAGACTTAGCGCCGACATAACCCAATCATAAACCGGAACGTGGTTAGGCGCTTTGGGCGTGGCTCCGATTGCGACGAACATAATGCTGTAGATGCCGCAAACGAAAAGGATCCCGAGAATGAGAGGATCGGAGATCGTAAAGAGGTTCGCATAGATGACCCATGCCGCAAACGCAGCGGCTACGACGATCAGGGCTCTTTGCGAACCGGTCGCAAGCATACGCTTGCGACCGGTAGCAACGAGAGAGCCGATCACTTGATCAGCCCCGCTTTCCGATAGACTTCGGCCGCGGCCGGGTGAAACTCCAGAACGCTGGGTGTCGCCAGCAATTCAGGGCTCAACTGCTTCATGGAACTGTGGACAGCCCGGACCTCGTCGATGTTGTTGACCAGTGAAGATGCAAGCGACCCTGCAATGTCGTCAGGCATCGCTTCGGTCGCCACCAAAAGCGCGCCGAGGGCGACGCTGGTCACGTCATCGGACTGGTTGGAGTAGCTGCCACCAGGAATGACCATGGTGCCGGTTCCGAATGCGGCGTTCGTCGCCTCTATGATCTCGGCAGGCACGGTTAACAGAACGACGTCGGAGTTTTGATCCACGGCCCGGAACGACGAGTGGTTGATGAAGATACCATTGGTGATCATGTCCAGACGGCCATCCTGGATAAGGTCTGCCTGCTCGTTAGCACCGGCGCGCACGAACTGGCCGCCGGCGTCGCTCAGCATGTCTTCGGTCACACCGGCCTCTTCGAGCATCATCAACGCGACGTTGGATGTGATATTGCCGGAGCGGTTGATGCCGATGCGCAGCGGTGCACCGCTGCCCGCTATGTCATCAAGGCTGTCGATGTTGTATTCCTCGGCGACGGAACGCTCCAGGAAGAAATGCATGGGGGCCCAGTTGTAGAGATACCCGATGGCACGCATGTTGTTGATGGGGGCCTTGAAGGGCTCACCACCTTGCAGCGCGACCTTTGCCTCGGCGTCGTGCAAAAGGCCCAGATCTGTGCGATTCGCGCCAAGCAAGCCGATGTTGGCGAAACCGCCGCCGGTCGCTTGGTACGTCACGACAGAATCCCCATCGTCGACCTTTGTCGCGCGGTCAATACCAGCGCCCAGACGCGACCAAAGGCCGCCTGGATTACCACCCGAAAGGGTCAGGTTGACCGGTTCGGCAACGGCCATAGTCGATGATACAGCGAT
>JBFGFW010000516.1:0-2018 GCA_041579395.1 Sulfitobacter sp. | reverse complement strand
GGTCGCCACCCTGGACGCGCAGGGTGCCGCCACCGACATCCGCACCATCGGCGGCGCGCCGGCGACGCAGATAGACCCGGCGCTGAACCCGGTGTTGCAAGATGCCATGCGCTATTCGGACGAGGCGATAACCGAGCCGATGTGGTCGCCCGAAGGCCAGCTATTTTGCGTCAGCGACCGTTTGGACATCGACGGCACCCGCTGGTGGAATATCCACCGTGTCGAGGGGGCCGATCTGGTGGCCGTGACCCGTCAGGCCGCTGAATTCAGCGCGCCGCTGTGGCGGCTGGGTGTGTCGAGTTATGGGTTCGTCTCCGAACGCGACATCCTTGCGACCTATACCAAAGACGGCGTGTGGACGCTGGCCCGCGTCGATTCCGAGACGGGCGACGTGGGTGACATTGATCTGCCCTATACCAGCATCACGCATCTGCGGGTGGGCGATGGATTTGCCGTGTTTTTCGGCGGCACGTTTCAGGGTCCTTCAGAACTGGTGCGTCTGGACCTGATGACCAATAAGACGACGGTTTTGCGCAGTGCCAATCCCAACCTCAGCGCCGCTGCCAAGGCGTGTTTTCAGGCCCCCGAACCGATCACATTCGAAGTGGATGATGGCAAGGGCGGCACGGAGATCAGCCACGCGTTCTATCACGCGCCCGCCAACCCTGATTTCATAGGCCCCACCATTGAGCGTCCGCCGCTGATCATCGTGATCCATGGCGGGCCAAGTGCGTCGGCGTCCAGCGCCTTGTCCGTCGACATTGCGTTTTTCACCTCGCGGGGGTTCGCCGTGCTGGACACCAACTATCGCGGCAGCACCGGATTTGGCCGCGCCTACCGCCAGCGCATTTACGGCGGCTGGGGCGTGGTGGATGTGGCCGATTGCGTGGCTGGTGCCGAATATCTGATAAAACATGACAAGGTTGACCGCTACCGCATCGCGTCGCGGGGCGGATCGTCGGGTGGCTATACCACCTTGGCGCTGGCGACCTTTACCGACCTGCTGTCCGCGGGAGCCAGCTATTACGGGATTTCCGATCTGCAAATGATCGCGCAGGACACCGACAAGCTTGAGGCATATTATGCCGCGTTGCTGGTGGGCCCGTGGCCAGAGGCGCAAAAGGTTTTCAAGGCCCATTCGCCGCTGTTCCACGCCGATCAAATCAACTGCCCGCTGATCATCTTTCAGGGCGAAGATGACCCGGTGGTGCCGCCGCCTCAGGCGCAAGTGCTGATAGACAGCCTGATGAAGCGAAAAATGCCAATCGCATGGGAATTCTTTCCCGGCGAAGGTCACGGCTTCAAGCAAAAAGCGCACCTTATTCAATCGCTTGAGGAAGAGCTTTCCTTCTACGGTGCAATTATGGGGTTTACTCCGGAGGGGCATCTTGCGCAACCTGACATCAAGAACTGGCCGGCATAGGCTGGCCGAATTTCGTTCAACTGGGGGAGAAGAACATGCTGAAGATCGCAACTGGGGCAAGTGAAGACACCGATACCGTGGACGCCGTAGACGAGGCGCTTGAGATTGCGCTGGAAGGGATGGACGGGGTCCAGCCCAAAGCCGCGCTGGCCTTTGTCGGCATTGATGTGGACGTAAAGGCACTTGTGGACACGTTCACCAAGGCGTTGCCCGGGGTCGAACTGGTTGGCTGCACGACCGACGGCGAAGTGGCGGGGCCCGACGGGTTCCTGGAGGACAGCGTGGTGATCACGCTCTTTGCATCCGACGATATCGACTTTACCGTGGGCATCGGACATGGCGCATCAGCCGATCCCAAAGGCGCGACTGCCGCTGCCGTGGCGGACGCCAAAAGCAAAACCGACAAGGAACCGGCTCTTTGCGTGGCCCTGCCCGAAGGCATCGGCCCCAACATCAGCGACATTGTCGGGGGGCTGCGCGAAGCCTTGGGCGAGGATTTCCCGATTGTCGGCGGCGCGTCTGGTGATCAGTTGCGCTTTACCGGCACGACCCAATTTTGCAACAGCGATATCGCGTCTGACTCGGTGGCGGTGAT
>JBFGFW010000515.1:0-2019 GCA_041579395.1 Sulfitobacter sp. | reverse complement strand
GGGCCATTGACGAGGACGCGCTGTTCTATCTGCGCTCGCGCGGGGTTCCTGAACGGACTGCTACTGATTTGCTGACGCTGGCATTTCTGGCCGAGGCGGTGGCCGAAGTCGAAGACGAAAGCCTGCGCACGGAAATCACCGGACTGCTGGCCGATTGGCTTGAGCGGCACGCCAGCTGATGTCAGCGACCCGCGATATCGTGGCGAGCTACCGCAACCCCGCCGCCGTGATCCGGCGGCGGCTGGCGGATGGCCCGCGCGAAGACCGCAACCTGATCTATCTCGTTGTCGGCTGCCTGATCTTTTTCGTGGCCCAGACACCTCGGCTGGCCCGCGAGTCGTTTGTCGACGGTACCGAACTGAACATGCTGCTGGGGGCGTCGCTGATGGCATGGTTGTTCATAGCACCGCTGATGCTTTACGCGCTTGCGGCCCTGACCCAACTGATCCTGCGGCTGATGCGGGGCAGAGCCACGGGCAATGCCACCCGTCTGGCGCTGTTCTGGGCGCTGCTGGCGTCCAGCCCACTGGTGCTGCTGCACGGCTTGACCGCCGGATTCGTCGGGCCGGGGCTTGAGTTGCAGATCATCGGCCTGATTTGGCTTTGTGTCTTTTTATGGTTCTGGATCAGCGGCTTGGTCGTCGCCTACAGGCACGCCCCATGACCGGGGCAAGCCTGCGCATATTGCTGGTCAATCTGGTCATTTTGGCGTTGCGCAACCCGCGTGAGGCCGCCGAGCAGATCATGGAATGGCAATTGAGCCGCGACGTGTTGTGGACCGCTTTGGCGCTTGCCGCTGCGGTGAACACGCTGATCTTTTCGCTGGGCTTGATATTGCACCCGACGCCGGGCATCCCCACGTTCTTTACCAGCCCGCTGGCGATGTTCGTGTTGTTGGCGGGCGTCCTGGTTGTCACGACCCATGGGCTTTACTGGACCGGGCGCGCCATCGGCGGGGACGGGGATCTGGGCGATGTTCTGGCCCTTTTGGTGTTCTTGCAATTCTTGCGGATCATCGCGCAGGTCGTGATTTTTGTGCTGATGTTCGTGTCGCCCAGCCTGACGGCGCTGGCATCGCTGGCGACGGGCATCATCGGGTTTTGGCTGTTGCTTAATTTCATCGCCGCCGCCTTTCATTTTCCGACCCTTGGCCGTGCGTTCGGGGTGTTGCTGATTGCCATGGTTGGGGTCGTGCTGGGGCTGAGTTTGCTGCTGTCGATCGTGGGCATCGCAGCGCAAGGAGTTGTGCCAAATGTATGATGTTGCAGAAATCCGCCGCGATTTCCCGATCCTGTCGCGCCAGGTCAACGGCAAGCCATTGGTCTATTTGGACAACGGCGCATCGGCGCAAAAACCGCAGGCCGTGATTGATGCGATCAGCTATGCCTATTCCCATGAATATTCCAATGTTCACCGTGGCTTGCACTATCTTTCTAATCTTGCGACTGACAAATATGAAGGGGTGCGCAGCACCATCGCCACCTTCCTGAACGTAGCCGACGAGGACGAGATCGTGTTCACGTCGGGTACCACCGAAGGCATCAATCTGGTGGCCTACGGATGGGCCATGCCCAATCTGCAGGCGGGTGACGAGATCATTCTGTCGATCATGGAGCATCACGCCAACATCGTCCCCTGGCACTTTTTACGCGAACGCCAGGGCGTGGTGATCAAATGGGTCGATGTCGATGCTTCAGGCGCGCTGGATCCGCAGGCCGTGATCGACGCGATCACCCCCAAGACCAAGCTGATTGCAGTTACCCAAGTCTCAAACGTTCTGGGCACCATCGTCAACGTCAAGGCGATCACCGCGGGTGCGCATGCCAAGGGCGTGCCGGTGCTGGTCGACGGGTCGCAGGCCGCCGTGCATATGCCTGTTGATGTGCGCGACATTGATTGCGATTTCTACGCGATCACCGGACATAAACTGTATGGTCCGTCGGGGTCGGGTGCGATCTATATCAAAAAGGCCCGCATGGCCGAGATGCGCCCGTTCATCGGCGGCGGCGACATGATCCG
>JBFGFW010000514.1:0-2024 GCA_041579395.1 Sulfitobacter sp. | reverse complement strand
GAGGTGATGGGGCGGCATTTCCCGGCAATGGCGATGGTCGTGGTGGCCGGTTTGATCGAAGACGCGGCCCGCGTCGAAATCGAGGCAACTGCCGTGATTTCAAAGCGTTAGCGGCGCAGGGCAGGGGCCATCACCGCCGACAGCGCAAAGACGACCGCCGCCACCGTCACGATGCTGGGTCCGGTCGGCGTGTCGAATATGAACGATCCCGCCAGCCCGCCAAGGGCAGAAAGCACCCCGATGATTGCGGCCATGATCGCCATCGTTTCCGGGGTGCGCGAAAACGGGCGTGCGGCAGCGGCGGGAATGATCAGCAGGGCGGCGATAAGCAACGCGCCCACCACCTTGATCGCGACCGCGACGGTCAGCGCCAGCGCCAGCGTCAGGATCAACTGCTCGCGTTTTGGGTTCACGCCGCTGGCGGTTGCCAGATCGGGGTTCAGCGTTGCCGACAGCAGCGCCTGCCAGCGCCACACCAGCAACCCGACCGAACAGGCGGCCCCGGCCCAGATCACCCCGACATCCGTTTTCGTCACGGCAAGAATTTCGCCAAAAAGATAGGCGCTTAGATCGACGCGCTGGCCCGGCAGCAGCGACACCGCCACAAGGCCAATGGCCAGCGCCCCATGCGCCATCACCCCCAGCAGCGCATCGGTGCTGACGGTGCGTGCGCTCAAGCCGCTGACGATCAGCGCCATCGCCAGCGCCACGACCAGAACCCCTGCAAAGACCGGCAGATCAATCGCCAGCGCCAGGGCCACGCCCAACAGTGCCGCATGCGCTGTGGCATCGCCGAAATAGGCCATGCGCCGCCACACCACAAAGCATCCCAGCGGGGCTGCGGCCAAGGCGACGCCGATCCCGGCAAGCCCGGCACGGACCATGAAATCATCCAGCATCAGTGACCCCCATGCGCATGGCTGTGGCCATGATCGTCGTCATGCGAATGGGTGTGCTCGTGTCGGTAAAGCGCCAGCGCCCCTTGGGTGCCCGTCCCGAACAGCGCGCGGTATTCCGGCGCATCGGCGACAATCTCGGGGGTTCCTTCGCAGCAGACGTGGCCGTTCAGGCACAAAACCCGGTCAGACGGCGCCATGACCACGTGCAGATCGTGGCTGACCATTAGAACCGCACAGCCCATGTCGCGGCGTACCTGTTCGATCTGGCGGTAGAACGCGGCGGCACCGGGTTGGTCCAGCCCTTGCGTCGCTTCGTCCAAAATCAGGATGTCGGGCGTGTTCAGCAAGGCCCGCGCCAGCAACACGCGCTGGAACTGGCCGCCCGACAGATCGGCCATCTGCCGTATTGCAAAATCCGGCACGCCCGCCGCTGACAATGCCCGCGCCACCACGTCGCGGTCTTGTCGGCGCGGCAAATTCAGAAATCCGCGCACGGTCAGCGGCAGCGTCGCGTCAATCTGCAACTGCTGTGGGACATAACCGATGCGCAGCCCGTCGGCCCGCTGGACCGTTCCACTGGCAGGTGCCAACGCGCCGATCAGGGCCCTCAGCAAACTTGATTTGCCAGACCCGTTGGGGCCGACGATGGTCACGATCTCGCCGCGTTCAATGGCGATGTTCACGTCCGACAGCACGGTGTTTCCACCCAAGCGCAGGGTCAGATCCCTGGTTGAAATAAGGCTCATGCGGCGTCCTTGGTCAGGCAGGCGGGGCAAAGGCCCTGCGCTTCGACGACGGTGTGTTCGATCTGAAAACCAGCGGCACGGGCGGCATCGCCAAGCCGCCCCTGCGACAGCGCCGTGTCACTTTCGGCAACCGACTGGCAACACCGACAGATCAGAAACGCGGGGGCGTGGTCGGCACCGGGACGGGTGCAGGCGATATAGGCATTCAGCGCCTCGATCCGGTGGGCGAACCCCGCCTTGACCAGAAAATCCAGCGCGCGGTAGGCGACGGGCGGCTGCGTGCCCAAGCCTTCGACCGCCAGATGGCCCAGGATATCATAAGCCCCAAGCGCGCGGTGCTGCGCCAGCAACAGTTCCAGCACCCGGCGGCGCACGGGCG
>JBFGFW010000513.1:0-2030 GCA_041579395.1 Sulfitobacter sp. | reverse complement strand
GGGCACACATGCTGCTCAGGGTTCTGCACTTCTGCCTGACTCAAGTCTCACTGTGTCACGCGTATAGAAAATGCCGCTGCCTGCGTTGTCCTTGCAGCGGCATCCTATGGACGAGATTTCAGATCTCGCCCTTGATGTTCCAAATTTGCCTTAGATCGGTGACAGCGCCCCGTGGTATTCTGAAATAGCGCGCAATTTCAGGATCTGTCAGCCCCAGATCTGCGAGCGTTTCCAGGCAACGCTTCGGCATCGGACCCAGGATGGCAAGGTACCGCTGCAGTTCCTTGGACAGGTTGTGTCGTCTTGACTGTACTTGGTGCGGAAAGCGCGGCGCACTGGGGCCAGGCTTGCGCACGGTATCACTAGTGCTGATTTCGTGGATCATATTGTATCTCTCACCTCCAGAGCTGGAAAAGCACGAACGTGGTCAAACGAATGATGGTGATATTTAACACACTGGTGATTCCAATCAAGGCATTCGCCAAACTTCCTAGGATCTGGCGGGAATCGGCCACTTCGACCGCATTGCATGGCAACATCATTCCGATAGCGTCTGGATCAGCATCTTTCAGCCGGGTGGCGAACAGGCAGCCGCCTATCGGCCCGCCATGGGGCAATGGGGATGCCGCGGCAAAGTGAAGGGTACCTGATTTGGCGGTCTCGATTGACCCTGCTCAATTTTGCGGACTGCATCTGTCATACCCTCGGACCCATGGAACACAGGGCTATCACATTTTCTGATCGCGCCGATGCGGGTCGTCAATTGGCGGATGTTCTGGCGGCAATGGAGCTTGACCGCCCCCTGATCTACGCCCTGCCGCGCGGCGGTCTGCCAGTGGCGGTCGAGATCGCGAAACGGCTTCACGCGCCGCTTGACTTGATGCTGGTCCGCAAGATCGGCGCGCCACTCAACCCAGAGGTCGCGCTTGGTGCAATTGTCGAAGGCGCGAGCAGCGAAATCGTGATCAACGAGGACGTCAAGCGCCTGTCCGGTGCCGATGACGCCTTCATTTCACACGCGGTGGCCAGTCAGAAAGAAGAACTGAATAGACGCCGCACGCGGTATCTGGGGGACCGCGCAAGGCTGGACCCTAAGGACCGCACGGTCATCGTCGTAGACGACGGATTGGCCACCGGTGCCACGATGAAGGCAGCGCTGATCGGGCTGAAACGCATGCATCCGGAAAGGATCGTCGTTGCCCTTCCCGTCGCTGCAAAGGATTCATTGGAGGACATCTCCGATCATGCCGATGACATCGTCTGCCTGCACCCCTCGACAGCGTTTCGCGGCGTGGGCGGTTTTTATCGCGACTTTCACCAGCTGTCCGACGATGAGACGGTGGCCCTGATAGATCAGGTCTCGCCCCGCCCCCCGACGGACGGGCAATCGCGGACAAAGCGCACCTATAAACGGCAAGTCGTCATTCCGCCCCAGGGACTTGAAGGCGACCTGACCGTCCCGGCCGATCCGCGCGGCATCATCCTCTTTGCACATGGCAGCGGGTCCAGCAGGCACAGCCCGCGCAACACCTATGTGGCGGAAAAGTTGAACGCCGAAGGGTTTGCTACGCTTTTGTTTGATCTTCTGACCCCTGAGGAAGGGCAGGATCGGCGCAACGTCTTTGACATTCCCCTGCTTGCGGATCGGGTGATAGAAGCGTCGATCTGGATCACATCCGAGCCTGACCTGGAGGATCTGCCGCTTGGCCTGTTCGGGGCAAGCACGGGTTCGGGGGCCGCACTGGTGGCCGCGGCAGAGCTGAAAGGCCGGGTGAGCGCGGTTGTTTCGCGGGGCGGGCGGCCGGATCTGGCGATGGATTTCCTGCCGCAGGTCACCAGCCCGACGCTGTTGATTGTCGGCAGTCTGGACGGTGATGTCATCACCCTCAACGAACGGGCCCTTGCGCAGCTGACATGCGTCAAGAAGCTGGCGATCGTTTCGGGTGCCGGTCATTTGTTTGAAGAGCCGGGCACATTGGACATGGCCATCAATCATGCTGAAATCTGGTTCGGAACGCATCTTCGCGCCG
>JBFGFW010000512.1:0-2036 GCA_041579395.1 Sulfitobacter sp. | reverse complement strand
AGATCAAGCCCGTCCGCCTCGACATAAGCAAGCCCCGGACGGGCGGACATTGACGCCTTGATCCAGCCGGTCGGCGTCTTGGTCGAGATGCCGATGCCATTGTCTTCGCAGACGAAAAGCAGGGGCAGCGGAACGCCCTGAACGGCGGTCCAACACGCCGCGTTGATCGCACCCTGGGCTGTCGAATGGTTGGCCGAGGCATCCCCAAAGCTGCACATGGCGATGGCGTCGCGGGGCAGCAGGCGATGCTCTGGCGGATTGCGCCGCGCCAGCCCCAGGGCATGCGCCGCACCGACGGCTTTTGGCAGATGGCTTGCGATGGTCGACGTTTGAGGCGGTATCATCAACCTGCGGCTGCCCAGAACCTTGTGCCGTCCGCCGCTGGTCGGATCGTCCGACGAACAGGCAAAGGACAACAGCATGTCGCGCATCATATCCTGACCGCCCACCTGATCTGCCCGCGCGATCTGAAACGCGGCATCCCGGTAATGCAAAAAGGCGATGTCATCAGGACGTAGCGCATGCGCGACCCCCGCCATCCCTTCGTGGCCGCTGGAGCCGATGGTGTAGAACCCCTGACCCTGCTTTTGCATGACACGGCTTTGCAGATCCAGCGCCCGCGACAAAACCTGTGCCCGGTAAAGTGCAACCGCTTCACTATTCGAAAGCCCGGACGTCATGCCCCCCCCAACGGGAAAATCCTTCGTCGCCACGCGACGAAGAAAATTGTCATGGACGATCTGAACGCGATCCATCATGAGCCTTTCAATGCGATGATGTGTTGCCCCAAAAAATGCCTCCGGCGGGGATATTTAAGAGCCAGAGAAGAATGGGGTTCGGGTTGTCTTCTCTGGCTTTCAAGTATCCTCGGGGGAGTTTGAGGGGGCAGACGGCCCCCTCTCGCTGCCGCTAGAAAAACGCCTGTAGGCCAGTTTGCGCGCGGCCAAGGATTAATGCGTGCACGTCATGGGTGCCTTCATAGGTGTTGACCGTTTCGAGGTTTACCATATGGCGGATGACCTGGAAATCACCGCTGATGCCGTTGCCCCCGTGCATGTCGCGCGACATCCGGGCAATATCCAGCGCCTTGCCGCAATTGTTTCTCTTGACGATCGAAATCATCTCGGGCGCGGCGTTCGCGTTGTCCATCAGACGCCCCACCTGGAGAGAGGCCTGCAGACCCAGAGCGATCTCGGTCTGCATGTCTGCCAGCTTCTTCTGGAAAAGCTGGGTCTGCGCCAGCGGTTTGTTGAACTGTTTGCGGTCCAGACCGTACTGCCGTGCGGCGTGCCAGCAGAATTCCGCGGCCCCCAGTGCCCCCCAGCTGATGCCATAGCGTGCGCGGTTCAGACATCCGAACGGCCCCTTCAGCCCCTCCACATGCGGCAACAACGCGTCATCGCCGACTTCGACGTTGTCCATCACGATTTCACCGGTGACAGAGGCGCGAAGCGACAATTTGTTGCCAATCTTTGGCGCGCTCAAACCCTTCATCCCTTTTTCAAGGATAAAGCCGCGGATCTTGCCGCCGTGTTCTTCTGACTTCGCCCAGACCACGAATACATCCGCGATCGGAGCATTCGAGATCCACATCTTGGACCCGGTGATCTTGTAGCCGTTGGCCGTTTTGACCGCACGGGTTTTCATGCCCGATGGATCGGAGCCAGCATCGGGTTCGGTCAGACCAAAGCACCCGATGAAATCACCGCTAGCCAATTTCGGCAGGTATTTCTTGCGCTGTTCCTCTGACCCGAAGGCATAGATCGGGTACATCACGAGGCTGGACTGCACGGACATCATCGACCGATATCCACTGTCCACGCGCTCGACCTCGCGTGCGACCAGACCGTAGGACACATAGTTGCCGCCAAGCCCGCCGTATTCCTCGGGGACGGTGACGCCCAACAGGCCCATGTCGCCCATTTCCTTGAAAATTGACGCGTCGGTGGTTTCATTTGCAAAGGCGTCGATCACGCGCGGCTGCAGCTTTTCCTGTGCATAGGCGTGGGCACTGGCCTGGATCATGCGTTCATCTT
>JBFGFW010000511.1:0-2038 GCA_041579395.1 Sulfitobacter sp. | reverse complement strand
GATGCGCGCCTGGGTAGTGATCGCCGACCGGCAGTTGATCGAATTGGCGGAACAACGGGCCCAATTGGATGAGGCAATTGAAGAATTGCAGCGGCTGCGCGACGACACAGCCAAGGCGCTTAGTTCCTAGAATTGGAAGCAGACCAGCCCGTCAGGCGAAAATCGACGACCTTTGCGATGCGTTCCAACTCTGCCGCAAGGACGATCATCTCTGAAATCAGTTCGCTGTCGACCCGCGCCGCAAGATCATAGGCTGTGTCTTCGACATATTTTGCAGTCAGACGCAGGCCCTCTGAATCTTGCATCGCCACCGCTTGGGGTTTCGGCTTCCCCAACTTTTCAACCGCCGCTCGCATCTGCATGAATTTTAACCTCAAAGTCACTTGGGTGGGTCCGCCTCTTTAGATGAACATGACCATATGGACGTTGTCAGTGAAACCCCATGTGGGGTTGAATTGCCATAGAAAACTGTTCGCACTGTGACAAAAATTCCCTTTCTCGTTGAATACTTCCTATTGGGGGAGGCCGTTTGCGACCGATCCGCAACACCTTCTGCTCACGGCACCTGCCGCTTGTTTGTGCTGCCTTTGATCCAGCAAAACCTAAGGTTGTCCTTTGGGAAGCGAAAGCGGCATGGCGCATATCTACGGGAATTCCATTAGGCTTTGACGGCCTAATTTGGCATCGCAACGGACCATCAAACTCACTGATAATCATTTCACAAATCAAATCTCCCGTCGCTGCCCCTCGGTTGACGCAACCTTCCCCTTGGTCAACCCAAAACGTGACGTGACGTCCTGCTAACGTCAACTTGAATTTCTATTGTAAAGAAAAGGCGAAAGATCAGATTACCAGTCAATCGATGGAAGTTACGATAGCGAGTTTATTATTATGCCAACCACGAAGATGACCATTCGCGAGATGTGCGACGCCTTCGATGTCACCCCCCGCACGCTGCGCTTTTACGAAGCGAAAGAACTGCTTTTTCCTGAACGACAGGGTCAAAAGCGGCTGTTTACCAAACGGGATCGCGCCCGGCTCAAGCTGATCCTGCGCGGTAAGCGTTTCGGTTTCAGTCTTGAGGAAATACGCCAGCTTTTGGATTTGTACCATATGGGCGATCAGCAGCAGACCCAGCTTGCGCGCACTTATGAAATCGCGCGCGAAAGGCTGGCCGCCCTAGAAGCGCAACGTGACGAAATCAACCAGGCCATCGATGATCTGCGCAGCCAGATCAAATGGGGCGAGAAAGTAATCGCCTCGATCAACAGCACGCGCAGCGTCGCAGAATAACCAATACGTTTAGAACTCAATAGCCCATCCAGACCATAAGAAGGCCGTCAGGCCAAGGGAGTCCACCAATGCCAAGCTATACCGCCCCCATCAAAGACATACAATTTGTGCTGCATGACGTTCTGAACGTCACCGCCTCCTCGATCCCCGGATACGATGAGCTTGAGGCGGATTTCACCTCGGCCATCCTGGAGGAAGCAGGCAAGCTGACGTCGCAAGTTCTGGCACCCCTGAATGTTGTGGGGGACAAGGAAGGCTGTCGTCTGGAAAATGGTGTGGTCTACACGCCGACCGGGTTCAAGGAAGCGTTCGCCAAGGTCAAGGAAGGCGGCTGGCCCGGATTGGACATGCCAGAGCAGTACGGCGGCCAGAACATGCCTTATGTCATAGGCACTGCTGTGGGCGAGATGTTTTCGGCGTCCAACCAGGCATTCACGATGTATCAGGGCCTGACCCACGGGGCTGCGTCCGCCATTTTGGCACACGGGTCCGACATGCAAAAGGATACCTTTCTGCCCAAGATGACGTCGTGCGAATGGACCGGCACGATGAACCTGACCGAACCCCACTGCGGCACCGATCTGGGCATGATGCGCACCAAAGCGGCCCCGCAGGGCGATGGCAGCTACAAGATCACCGGCCAGAAAATCTTTATCTCGTCGGGCGAGCATGACATGGCCGACAACATCATCCATCTGGTGCTGGCCAAGATCGAAGGCGGCCCCGAAGGCATCAAAGGCGTGTC
>JBFGFW010000510.1:0-2042 GCA_041579395.1 Sulfitobacter sp. | reverse complement strand
GGGATGGGGATGGCACAGCAATCACACGGTGACCTTGTCGCGGCGACGCCGTCAGAAGTGCGCAACGCGATCAGATCGGGATCATACGCGGGACACACCGCCGGATTGGCCGCTGGCAAGCTGCAGTGCAACCTCGCCATCCTTCCCGAACGCTATGCGCTGGATTTTCTGCGGTTCTGTCAGCGTAACCCGAAGCCGTGCCCGATTGTCGGGGTCAGCGATACTGGTGATCCATATCTGCGAACGCTTGGCCACGACATCGACATCCGCACCGACGTCCCGAAGTACCGGATCTTTCGCGATGGAGGCTTGAGCGAAGAGGTCACGGATATCACGGACGTCTGGGCCGATGACATGGTCACTGTGGCACTTGGGTGTTCGTTCACATTTGAAAACGCACTGCTGCGCAATGGCATTCCGGTCCGCCACATCGAGACGGGCAAGAACGTGCCAATGTACCGGTCAAACATCGATCTGGTGCCTGCGGGCAAGTTCAGCGGCCAGATGGTCGTGACCATGCGCCCGATCCCCGAAGCGCAAGTCGCACAGGCCAAAGAGATCAGCGCCCGGTATCCGCATGCCCACGGTGCGCCAATTGCCGAGGGTGACCCTGCCTTGATCGGCATCGCCGATCTGTCGCGCCCCGATTGGGGCGACGCGGTCGATGTAAAGCCGGGCGAGGTACCGGTGTACTGGGCGTGCGGTGTGACCCCGCAGAACGTTCTGTTGGCAGCGGGATTGCCGATCTGCATCACCCATTCACCGGGGCACATGCTGATCGCGGATGTCGCAGAAGATGCCGAAACAACCATTCTAAAACCAAACTGATCCCAACCAACCAGGAGATATGAACATGAAAAAGACACTCTCGATTCTGGCCGCAACGACGGCATTTGCAGCGCCCGCGATGGCCGAAGATCTGTCGGTCGTTGGCAGCTGGTCCAGCCTGCCACTGCACAACGCCTATGAGGTACCGTTCTGGACGAAAATCCTGCCGGAAGCGTCCGGCGGCAAGCTGAACGTTGAACTGACCACCCACAATCAGATGAGCCTTGGTTTGGGCGACATCTATCCGCTGCTGGGTCAGGGCGTGTATGACGTGGCGATGACCGTCGCGGATTACGCCGTGGCCGATGCGCCTGAATTAGAAGGACTGGACGTGCCGCTGCTGGCTCTGACGGCAGATGACGCGCGCGCCATGATCGATGCGGCGCGGCCGATGGTCTCCGACATTTACAAGGAACGCTTTAATTCGCACGTTCTGGCGATCGCGCCCTATCCGCCGCAGGTTGTTTTCTGCAACCACGAAATCGCAAAGCTGGCCGATCTTGAGGGTTTGAAAGTCCGCGCCTCTGGCCGGATGACCGCCAAGCTGCTGGAAGCGTTGGGGGCCGAGGGCGTGAACGTGTCCTTTGCCGAAGTGCCCGGTGCGCTGCAAAACGGTGTGGTTGATTGCGCCGTGACCGGTGCCGGGTCCGGCTACAGCGCGGGCTGGTGGGAAGTGTCCACGCACCTGCTGCCGATCCCACTGGGGGGCTGGGATCCGGTTGTGACGGCGGTAAACATGGACAAGTGGAACAGTCTGGACGCCGATACACAATCCCTGATCAGCGCGCAAATCAAGACCGGTTTCGAAGACCCGGCCTGGGCCAGCGCACAGGACGCATTGGTCAATGACATCGCCTGCCTGACCGGCAACGGCGATTGCCCTTCCGGCGAAGCGCGCTCCATGACGTTGGTCGAAGTCAGCGACGAGGATTTTGCCCGCGCCCGTGATATTCTGACCACCGAAGTGCTGCCCGAATGGGCCGAACGCGCCGGCGCAGACTGGGCAAAACGCTGGAATGACAGCGTGGGCCAAGTCGTCGGTGTAACGATCAACTAAACCAATCGCCAAGGGGTGTACTGATCATGGAACTGAAGATGATAGATGGGCTGCGGCGGATCAACAAAGGCGTTGCCCTTGTTGTCGGCTTTGGATTGCTGCTGTGCGCGGCATTCGTGCTGACAGATATCATCATGCGCCAGATCGGTACATCCTT
>JBFGFW010000509.1:0-2043 GCA_041579395.1 Sulfitobacter sp. | reverse complement strand
GCCGACCAGGTGATGAACTGGCGCACGGAATATTGCACGCCGGTCGCGATCACAAAGTCATCGGGCACGTCCTGCTGCAGCATCATCCACTGCATGCGCACGTAGTCCTTGGCGTGGCCCCAGTCGCGCAGCGCGTCGATGTTGCCCATGTACAGGCACTGCTCCAGCCCTTGGGCGATGTTGGCCAGACCACGGGTGATCTTGCGGGTGACGAAGGTTTCGCCGCGGCGGGGGGATTCGTGGTTAAAGAGGATCCCATTGCAGGCGTACATGCCATAGGCCTCGCGGTAGTTCACCGTGATCCAGTAGGCGTACATCTTGGCCACCGCATAGGGGCTGCGCGGGTGGAACGGCGTGGTTTCCGTCTGCGGGATTTCCTGCACCAAGCCATACAGCTCGGAGGTTGACGCTTGGTAAAAGCGCGTCTTCTTCTCCAGCCCCAGAAACCGGATCGCCTCCAGCAGTCGCAAGGTGCCGTTGGCGTCCACATCCGCCGTATACTCCGGCGATTCAAAGCTGACCGCGACATGGCTTTGCGCGCCGAGGTTATACACCTCGTCCGGCTGCACCTCGCTGATGATCCGCGTCAGGTTCGAACTGTCGGTCAGATCGCCGTAATGCAGCTTGAGCCGCGGGTTCTTCTCGTGCGGGTCCTGATAAATATGATCGATCCGCTGCGTGTTCAGCGACGACGACCGCCGCTTGATCCCGTGCACCTCATAGCCCTTCTCCAGCAGAAACTCCGCCAGATAGGACCCGTCTTGGCCAGTGATGCCGGTGATCAGCGCGCGTTTGGTCATGGGTGCCCCGGTTATGTAATTGAACATGATTTGTACCGGCATTTACCAGCCATCCTGCTTTAATCAGGATACCGTAGGATTGGCAAACCCACGCGGCGGATTTTGCCTGAATTCGTCAAAAGGTCTGGTCGTAATCGCCCACGCCTGGTTCGGTTCGGATCACCGCATCCAGATCCGTAAAGATTGCGCGCAGTTCCGCGTCGGACTCGGCGCTTTCGCACACGACCACCAGGTTAGGCGTGTTCGATGACGCCCGCACAAGACCCCAGCTGCCGTTGTCCAGAATGACGCGGGCCCCGTTCACGGCGACCACTTCCTTGACCGGACGCCCCCCCAGTTCGGTGACGTCCTTCAGTCTCGCGACGATACGGTCCAGAATGTCATATTTATCCTCGTCCGCAGCATAGGGCGACATGGTCGGCGTTGCAAAGGTATGCGGCAGGGCGCGGCGCAGGTCGGACATCTTCATATCCGGGTTGCGGTCCATCAGCTTGCAGATTTCGACGGCGACGCGCATTCCGCAGTCATAGCCGCGCCCGATGGGTTCGGCCAAGAAATAGTGCCCGGATTTCTCAAAACCCGCCAGCGCGCCCAGTTCCTTGACCCGGCGTTTCATGTGGCTGTGCCCGGTTTTCCAATAATCCGACTTGGCCCCGTTCGCCTTCAGCACAGGATCAGAGGCGTAGAGACCGGTGGATTTCACATCCGCCACGAAGATGCTGTCGGGATAGATCGCGGAAAGATCGCGCGCCATGATCACGCCAACCTTGTCGGCGAAAATCTCCTCGCCTTCGTCATCGACGACGCCGCAGCGATCCCCATCGCCATCAAACCCAAGCGCGAAATCCGCGCCCGATGCCGTGACCGACGCGGCCATGTCGTGCAGCATCTCCATCGCTTCGGGGTTCGGGTTGTAGTGGGGGAAGGTATAATCCAGCGTGTTGTGGCTATCGACCACCTCGACGCCCAAGCGGCGGAAAAGTTCGGGCGCAAAGGCCGCTGCGGTGCCATTGCCGGTGGCGCACACCACCTTGAGCTTGCGGGTCATTTTGAAGTCACCGACCAGATCGTCAAGATACGCCTCGCGCACGCCTTCGACGAATTCGTAACTGCCGCCCGCGCGGGCTTGGCCGCGGCCCTCCAGCACGATATCCTTCAGCTCGGACATTTCGTCAGGGCCGTGGGTCAGGGGGCGTTCAAAGCCCATTTTGACACCAGTCCAGCCATTGGGGTTGTGGCTTGC
>JBFGFW010000508.1:0-2046 GCA_041579395.1 Sulfitobacter sp. | reverse complement strand
GGCGCGTTGCAGTCCAGCCCGAACGACCGCGAGAATTATGGATGGGGGAAAGGCAAGAAATGACAGCGCAGGCGACCCTATTGCCCGGTAACAGGCTGCATCTGTCGCACGGGCCGATCGACCTGATCATCGGGGCGGATGGCGCGCGCGATGTGGCGTTTCGCGCCGCCCTTACCCGGTTCGAGACTGTATTGGACGAGTTGATGGCAGAACTGCCCCTGCTGCGCCGTCCGGTGTCTGACCGCCCCAAGGGCAAGATCGCGCGACGCATGTTTCGCGCCGCCTTGCCCCATGCTGATGGGTTGACCACGCCGATGATCGCAGTGGCCGGGGCCGTTGCGCAAGAAGTGCTTGGTGCTATGGTCGCCGCCACCGATCTGACCCGCGCCTACGTCAACAACGGCGGCGATATCGCGCTGCACCTGACCCATGGGGCGACGTTTCGCATCGGCGTGGCATCGCTTGAGGGTGACAATCTGGGCACGGTCCAGATCGCCAGCACCGACAATATCCGCGGCATTGCCACCAGCGGGCAGCGGGGTCGCAGCCTTAGCCTTGGGATCGCCGATAGCGTCACCGTTCTGGCACGCACTGCCGCGATGGCCGATGCTGCCGCGACGAAACTGGGCAATGCGGTCGATCTGCCTGGCCACCCGCTGATCACGCGTGCCGCCGCCAACACTCTGCGCGACGATACCGATCTGGGCAACATGCCCGTGGTCATCCACGTCGGACCGCTGCGGCAAACAGATGTTGCGCGTGCCTTGAAACGCGGTGAAACTGCGGCTGACGCGATGCGACAGGACAAGCTGATCGACGGTGCCGCACTGTTCCTGCGCGGGCAATCTGCGGTGACGGGTTTGCCGGCCGCCCTGAAACTCCCAAAGAAAGCCCCCCAACATGCCTGACGTCATAATCCGCAAAATCGTCACCAGCGTCGAAGAAATATTTCACGAAGGTGGCCCGCCCGCCAACACGCCGCTGAAGCGCGGGTACGTGATGGCGGTGATCCAAAACCCCTATGCAGGGTCATATGTCGAGGACATCCAACCATTCATGGATGACCTGAAACCGCTCGGGCTGGAAATGGCGCAGAAACTGGTCGCGGCCCTTGGGGTCGAGCCAAAACAGGTCGAAGGGTATGGCAAAGGGTCGATCGTCGGCACCGCCGGAGAGTTGGAGCATGGCGCTTTGTGGCACGCCCCCGGCGGCTATGCGATGCGCGACGTGTTGGGAGGGGCCAAAGCGATTGTGCCATCCTCGAAAAAGGTCGGGGCCGCTGGTGTTCGGCTGGACGTGCCGGTAACCCACGTCGACGCGTCTTACGTGCGCAGCCACTTTGATTCCGTCGAGGTGGGGCTAAACGACAGCCCCCGCGCCGATGAGATGGCGGTGATTTTGGTGATGACCACGGGCGCACGCATTCACAATCGGGCTGGTGGCCTGCCCGCGCAAGATATCAAAGGTGAGGATGGGCTGAGATGACAGCAGAAATTCGCAAAATTGCCGTCTGGGTCGAAGAAACCCACCGCGAGATTGGCCGCACCATTTCCCCCCCAACCCGCAAGGCCGTCGCCGTGGCCGTGATCAAAAACCCCTTTGCAGGCTCTTATACCCAAGACCTGACCCCGCTGATGGACATCGGCGCGGAACTGGGCGAATTGTTGGGCGGCAAATGCGTCGCAGCCCTTGGGATCACACCGGATCAGGCCGAAAGCTATGGCAAGGCCGCGATGGTCGGCGAGGACGGAGAGTTGGAACACGCGGCCGCGCTCCTGCACCCGAAATTGGGCGCGCCTTTACGCAAGGCCGTCGGGAAAGGGGCCGCTTTGGTGCCGTCGTCGAAAAAGATGGGCGGGCCGGGGCAGGTGCTGGACGTGCCGCTGGGTCACAAGGACGCCGCCTATGTGCGCAGCCATTTCGACGGGATCGAGGTGCGCCTGAACGATGCACCCCGCGCGGGCGAGATCATGGTCGCCGTGGCCGTCACCGACAGCGGGCGCCCCTTGTCGCGGGTAGGCGGGTTGACCCACAAAGACGCGATTG
>JBFGFW010000507.1:0-2060 GCA_041579395.1 Sulfitobacter sp. | reverse complement strand
GACCTAATGGCAGGTAAAGCCGCATTGCAACGCAGGTTTCACCACCAGAACTGGCCGGCCCGCCAATCGGAGAACTGCAATGCTGCGCCGTTGGTTGACACAAGCGCACATTTGGGGAGGTCGCCACGGCAGCCGTCGCCCAGACTATGATGATGAATTTAGCCAAAACGGGCCGCAACGTGATGTCACTGTCTCCTTGGGGACTGCAGATCAGTCGCGCGAAATCTTCACGCAGAATTGCACAGACATGACAAACCCTTTGAATATTTCTGATCCGCCCCATCTTATACATGGAAGACGCAAAGGAGACATCCATGCCAACCTATGAGAAAACCAAAGAAGCTATTTCTGCCCTGTCACCCGAAGAGTTCCGTGTCACCCAGCAAAGCGGGACAGAACGGCCCGGAACCGGCAAACTGCTGCATAACAAAGAACCCGGCATCTATGTCGATATCGTCTCGGGCGAGCCGTTGTTCGCCTCTGCCGACAAGTACGAATCCGGCTGTGGCTGGCCCAGCTTCACCAAGCCGATCGAACCCGCCTATGTAAGTGAATTGCGCGACGCCAGCCTGGGAATGGTCCGCACCGAAGTGCGCAGCACCCACGGCGACAGCCATTTGGGGCACGTGTTTCCCGATGGTCCACCGGATCGCGGTGGGTTGCGCTATTGCATCAACTCGGCCTCGCTCCGGTTCATCCACCGCGACGAGATGGAGGCCGAAGGATATGGCGATTACATCAACCAAGTGGAGGACGTAGCATGAACAAATCACGTGCAGTACTGGCCGGCGGTTGCTTCTGGGGCATGCAGGACCTGATCCGCAACCGCAACGGCGTGATCTCGACCCGCGTCGGATATTCTGGTGGCGATGTGCCCAATGCCACCTACCGCAACCACGGCACACACGCGGAAGCGATCGAAGTGATCTTTGATGCCGACGTGCTGAGCTATCGCGAGTTGCTTGAGCTGTTTTTCCAGATCCATGATCCAACCACGCCCAACCGTCAGGGCAATGACCGCGGCGTCAGCTATCGGTCGGCGATCTATTACGAGGATGAGGGTCAGAAGGACGTCGCGCTGGACACCATCGCGGATGTAAACGCATCGGGCCTGTGGCCGGGCAAGGTTGTCACCGAGGTGGAACCCGTCGGCGATTTTTGGGAGGCCGAGCCAGAGCATCAGGACTATCTGGAGCGGGTACCAAACGGGTATACCTGCCACTTCCCCCGCGCCAACTGGGTCCTGCCCAAACGCGCAGCGGCCGAATAAGCGAAAAGGCGGGGCAAGTCCCCGCCTTTTTTCAGTCTCAAGCGTACCGCTTACTTCGCGGCCAAGGGTGCGTATGAAACCATTTGAGCAGCGTGCCCGGTTTCAGCATTTGCAGGGGAAATGGGAACAGACCCCAGCATCAGCGCAATCATTAACAGATATCTCATTACTTCAGCCTCCTCGTTACTACACGCAGAGATAGAAATTCTTTGTGGCAGAAATAAGGCAGAAAGGCACAGGGCCTGCGGCGGTTAAGGTTTCGTTAATAATATCTAGCGTCTTTTCCGGGCTTATTCCGCGGCCACTCTCGGCCGTCCTGTGGCCTCGACAGTCAGGATCGCCTCGATAAACACTTCTCTGTTTTCCACGCCTGCCGTGCGGATATCGCGCAGGACGCTGACCTGTATGTCGGCCGCCCCTGCCGCCTGCGCGTCGATCATGGCCTTCTTGCGCAGCACGGCTTCCAGCAGCGTCAACGCGCTGTCCTGATCCCCGAAATCCTGTGGTCCACTGACCAGGTGCACGCGGAACTTGCCTTCGCTGGGGGATGTCACGGTACCGCTTTCACGCATCGTCACACGGCCCACCACAGCGCCGATGGCATTGGCCACTCCCGCATGTTCGGGCAAGATCATCTCGGCCCCAAGCGCTTTGCCGACGGCGGGATAATACGCCGGGGCGGACGCACCCAACCCGATGACCGGCAGGTTCAGCGCCGCATCCAGACGCAGCAATCCGCGATGCCCCTGCAGGCCGCGTTGCAACAGAACATGCCGTGCCAGAACCTCGG
>JBFGFW010000506.1:0-2061 GCA_041579395.1 Sulfitobacter sp. | reverse complement strand
TGATTTGATCGGCGTCATAGGCGGTGATGAATACAAATGGGATGCCACGTTCGCGCAAGATGTCGGCCACGGGTTTCGAGGTCTTGTTGCGCCCCAGATTGACGTCCAGAAATGCGATATCGATGTCACCTTCGCGGGCTTTGATCTTGGCGTCTTCCAGATGGATGCTGGGGCCCACGACATGAAAGCCTATATCTTCCAGAAGATCCGTCATCTCAAATGCGACGACAACTTCGTCTTCAACGATGAATATATTCTGGGGTCTGTCAGTCATTTTTCCGTCCGGTTTTCTGTGTGTTCCGGCATCCTCAGATGCCATTCAAATCCTTGCGGCGCGAAGGCTGTATCGATCGTGCCGCCGGTTTCCATCTGCAGCGCGCGGCCGGTGATAAAGCTGCCAAACCCGGTTTCGGTGGGTTTTTCTGGCACCGGGCCACCGCGTTCTACCCAATGGATGCTCAAGGTTAAACCATCTTCGGCCTCGGATCGTTCCCAAGACAAAGTGACGCGGCCGTCGGGCACAGATAATGCCCCGTATTTCATCGCGTTGGTCGCCAACTCGTAAAACGCCATGGAAAACGACAGTGCCTGACGCGAAGGTACCACGAACTCAGGTCCAGTCATGGTGATCCGCCCATCCCCGATCGGGTCCAACACATCCGCAGCCACATCGCCGATACTGGCCCGGTCCCACGTCGTTCCGACCAGCTTGGAATGGGCCATGGCATAGGCATTCAGGCGCTTATCAATGGTTTCGCGCAGACCTTTCTGAACGCTCAACTTGCGCAACGATTGGCTGACCATGGACTTCACGACGCTAAAGGCGTTTTTCACCCGGTGGTTCAACTCGGCAATCAGGACGCTTTGCGCATCGCGCAGGCGGCGTTCCTCGTCGATGTCGATCAGCGCAACGGTAGCCCCAATCCGCGCGCCTTCGCCGTCGATCACAGGTTCGCCAATGATTCGCATCCAGAACCGTGTGCCATCGCCGCGCTGGTAATGCACATCGATTTCCGAATGGGTTTCGTTGTTGCGCAGAACTTTCGCCAAAGGGTATTCATGGCTTTCCACACGGCGCCCGTCTTCGTGAAACGACACCCACTCGCCATATGAATCCGCATCCTCGGAATGTAGCACCGGGTGGCGCACCATCTTTTCGACATGGCTGTTGCCATAGATGATAAGCCCCTTTGCATCCGCCAACACCACGCCAACAGGCACAGTCTCCATCATCGCTTCAAGAAAGCTTAAGCGGTGCGACACCTTGCGCGCATTTGCGGTATTGGCGTCGGTCTCAAAGGCCTTGGCCGCAAGCTTTTCCTGCAAGCGATGGATTTCCGTTGCCATCTCGTCTTTGGACCGTGTCGACATTTCGATTCCCGCCTCGTTACATCACCATGTCAGCCGACATACGCCAACTGCGTGATGGGGCCAATGGTGAGTTTTCAAGTGGGACTCGCCGCAGAAAAGGCCTAGCCCAGGCGAAAATGCTCTCGCGCGCAGATGATGGGTCAATTCAGCATCAAAGACGTAAAGCGCCGATGTCTCGGGGCAAAATCGCCTTTACGTCGAAAATCACTGCGGTCGGTTTGGCATGGGCCGCGACGATATCTTGCTTCTGAAACACGTCGTGGGCGACGGCCACAATCACGGCATCATAGGCTTGAGCGTCGGGGGTCTTGGTCGTTTCCAGCCCGTATTCCCGCTTGGCTTCGTCGGGATCTACCCAAGGGTCATGGATATCGACGTCGATTCCATAGCTCTCAAGCTCTTGAATGATGTCGACCACGCGGGTGTTGCGCAGATCGGGGCAGTTTTCCTTGAAGGTCAGCCCCATCACAAGCGCGCGGGCACCTTTGACGGGGATGTCGCGCGCAATCATCTCGCGCACAGTGCGGCCAACCACGTAGCAACCCATACCGTCATTAATGCGGCGCCCGGCCAGAACCACCTCGGGGTAATAGCCGACGGATTGCGCCTTTTGCGTCAGATAATAGGGATCAACACCGATGCAGTGTCCGCCCACCAGACCGGGACGGAAGGGCAGAAAGTTCCACTTTG
>JBFGFW010000505.1:0-2064 GCA_041579395.1 Sulfitobacter sp. | reverse complement strand
GGTCGAGGTGCGCAGCCGGAACGTCCAGGGGTTGCCCTGGCTCCAGGTCAGGGCATCGGCCAGCGGTTCGGCGGCCAGATACACCCAACCTTTTTCGGCGGCCACGGATGAGATCGCCAGACCCACATTCGACAGGATCGACCCGGTGATCATCACGGTGCCTTCGCTGGTCATCAGCTCTTCGGCAATCTTGATCGCTTCGCCGGGGTCGCCCTGGTCATCGCGGAAAATGAACTCAATCGGGCGACCCAAGACCCCGCCGGCGGCATTGATTTCTTCCAGCCGCAGTTCGATACCCTGCTTATAGGGTTCGGCAAACGCGGCCATGCGCTTGTAGTGGTTAATCTCGCCGATCTTGATCGGCTCGCCCGATTGTGCGGCGGCGCTGAAACCGGTCAGGCCAAGGGCAAGCGCCCCGACCAGGCCGCTGAGAAATGTCTTTCTGTTCATTTTGTGGTCCTCTTTGGTGGTGATCGCCGTTTTGCGGCTTATACGCTTTTAATCGTGCTGAACAAAGACGGGCGAAACGGGTTCGCCCAGATCGTCGGTGGCCTCGGCTTCGATCCGGTCGCGGATGCGCTTGCGATAGACGTTCGGCCCCTTGTCGATGGCGAGGCGGATCGGCTTGCGTTTTTGCGGGCGCTGTTCTTCTTCGTGGATCGCTTCGAGTATCGCCTTGTCTTCGGCAAAGGCCACCCGAAACATCGCATCCATCTGATCAGACGCGGCTGCGTCGCCGATGGCGGTGTTGCGCAGATGCATCCAGTGGTCGATCGTATAATCCTCAGTTACGGGGGTGACGAAATGCAGCGCAAAGATGCGCACCCCCTTGTCGCGGTCTTCTTCGGGCAATTCAAGCGCGGCGTCGGCAGAGCCAAAGTCGATCACCGCAGTCGAGGGCATGTGCAGGTAGTAATAGTGCCAGCGATCGACATTGCCGGTGAACTCGCCGAACTTCTTGAAGAACCCGATCGGTTCGGCATCCCTGATCCAGCGCCAGGCGACGATCACTTTATCGGCGGTTTTCACATGCACCGGCACGTTTTCCGACGCGGCATTGCCAAGGGTGGTGGGGTGCACGAAACTGACATGCGCGGGGTCCACGAGGTTTTCAGCAACGTTCAGGTAATTCGCCCTGATGTGCAGCTTGTCGCCGTGGTGCAGGTGCCAGCCGTCCTGGCCAAATTCGGGCATGTCAAAGGCCAGCGCCGGGTCGGCCTTGTCCGGGTCGCCCATCCAGACGAACACGATGCCGTGCCGCTCCAGCACCGGAAAGCTGTCGACATAGGCCGATTGCGGCAGGTTTGATTGGCCCGGTACGCGCACACATTTGCCATCGGCCGCAAAGGTCATCCCGTGATAGCCGCATTGTATGGTGTCGCCGATCCGCTTGCCCTTCGACAAAGGCAGCAGCCGGTGCGGGCAGCGGTCTTCCAATGCGGCCAGTTGGCCATCGCTGCGGCGGAACATCACAAGGTTCTGCGACAGCATGGTGATCGGCACCAAATCATCCGAAAAATCGGTGGACCATCCTGCGACGTACCAGGCGTTTTTGACAAAAGACATTGCGCGTCTCCTTGGGCGTAATCGGACGGTTTGCAGGACCATTCAGGCCCAAAAACTTGTTAGCTGTCAAACAATATTTAAGATCCGTTCAGATGTGGACCCCGGATAAAATCCGTGGAATGATAATGCACAAGAATTACGTGTTGGCACCAGATTATTGGACAATCCCTTGGCCGAACCTGTGAAAAAGACGGCCCCGGCGGCCCCGTACCGATTGGAAGATCAGGTTGGGTTCAAGTTGCGGCTGGCCAATCAGCGCCATCTTGAGATTTTCAACCAGCGGATGCCCGATATCACGCCGACACAGTTCGCCGTGCTGGCCAAGCTGCGCGACGAGGTGCGGATCAGTCAGAACCAACTGGGCCGGCTGGTGGGTATGGACGCGGCCACAACCAAGGGCGTAGTGGACCGACTGCGCAAAAAAGGTCTGGTGCAAAGCACCCCGTCAGAGACCGACATGCGCCGACTTGAAATTTCGCTGACCGATGCGGGCATGGC
>JBFGFW010000504.1:0-2066 GCA_041579395.1 Sulfitobacter sp. | reverse complement strand
GGTGATCTCGTCATACAGGGCGGCGCGACGGGCACTGTCCAGATGGGCCGCCACCTCGTCCAGCAGCAGCAGCGGCGGGGCACCGAAATCAGCAGTCAGAGCGCGGGCATTGGCAAGGATCAGCGAAATCAGCAGGGCCTTTTGCTCGCCGGTGGAACACTCGCGCGCGGGCACGTCCTTGGCGGAAAAGACGGCTTCAAGATCTGCGCGGTGGGGGCCGATCAGCGTGCGCCCCGCTGACAGATCGCGGATCCGGTTGTCGGCCAGGGCCGCGCGCAGACCTTGCGCCGTGTCGGGCATGTCGCAAATCAAGGTCAATGTCGCGGTGGGAAAAGCCGTTTCGGCCTGCGCCTGCGCCTCGGCAATGGCCTGCAGCGCGGCCAATCTGTTGGCGTGGATCGCAGCGCCCGCTTCGGCAAGCTGGTTTTCCAGCGCATGATACCACGAGGGTTCGCGCACCATGTCCTTGAGCAGTCTGTTGCGTTCGCGCATCGCCTTTTCATAGGCCAATGACTGCTCGGCGTGATCTGGCAGAAAACTGAGCGTCATCCGGTCCAAGAACCGCCGCCGCCCGTCTGCCCCCTCGATCCAAAGCCGATCCATTGACGGAATCAGCCACAGCACCCGCGCGACCCGGCCCAGCGCCGTTTGGGGCGCGGCCTTGTCATCGATGCGGATCTGGCGGGCGGCACCGTTTTCGGACCAGATTTCGATCTCATGCGTTTGGGCATGCGAATGCAGCAGCGCGGTGATCTTCCAGCCCAGCGCTTCGGGGTGGCGCGTCATGTCAAGCGCGCTGGACCGGCGCAGACCGCGACCGGGCGACAGCAGCGATACGGCTTCAAGGATGTTTGTCTTGCCCGCACCATTGGGCCCGTAAATGGCGATTGGCCGCGCATCGCACTCGATAACCGCCCGCTTGTGCGAACGGAAATGTGACAGCGTCAATCGAGAGAGGTGCAGCCCGGCCATGTGCTATGCGTCAAATTCATGTAAGAATTGAGCGCGAACGTTTCGATAACGCCAGTCCGTCACACACGCATCGGCATGACGACATAGACCGCGGACATGTCGTTGCCTTCGCGCATCAATGTCGGGTCGCCGGACGAGTTGAACAGGAACACGGCATTCTCACGGTCCACCTGGCTGGCGATTTCGAGAAGGTATTTCGCGTTAAACCCAATCTCCAGTCGCTCGTCGGAATAGGCCACGACCAGTTCTTCTTCGGCGGCACCGCTGTCGGGGGCGTTGACGGACAGGATCAGCCGGTCTTCGTCCAGTTGCAGCTTGACGGCGCGGGACCGTTCGGAGCTGACGGTCGCCACCCGGTCGACGGCGCGGGCGAAATCGCTGGCGTCGACTTCCATCTTGCGGGTGTTCCCCTGCGGAATCACGCGGGTATAATCGGGGAACGTGCCGTCAATCACTTTCGATGTCAGCGTGATGTCGGGCGTGGCAAAGCGCACCTTTGTCTCGGACACGGATACGGCGATTTCCATATCGTCATCGTCGAGCAGCTTGCGCAATTCGCCCACGGTTTTGCGCGGCACGATCACTCCCGGCATGTCAGCCGCCCCATTGGGCATCGGCGCGTCAATCCGGGCCAGCCGATGGCCATCGGTGGCGACGCAGCGCAACACCTTGCTGCCTTCACTTTCCGAAATGTGCATATACACACCGTTCAGATAATAGCGGGTTTCTTCGGTCGAGATGGCGAATTTCGACTTGTCAAACAGGCGGCGCAGCACTTTTGCAGGCGCACTGAAATTCGACTGGTATTCCGACGATGCCATGACCGGGAAATCTTCGCGCGGTAAGGTTGCCAGCGAAAAGTTTGACCGGCCCGCTTCGACGGTCAGACGGCCGGCGGCGCTGTCCGAGGTCAGCGTGATCAGCGCACCGTCAGGCAACTTGCGCACGATTTCATGCAAGGTGGTCGCTGAAACGGTTGTCGCACCAGCGCGTTCGACCTGCGCGGGGGCCTTGTCGACGACTTCAATGTCCAGATCGGTGGCGCGAAAGGATGCATCGCTGCCCTCGGCTTCGATCAGCACGTTGGCGAGGAT
>JBFGFW010000503.1:0-2066 GCA_041579395.1 Sulfitobacter sp. | reverse complement strand
GGCTGCGGCAGGCGGCATAGGCGGCACAGGCGTTTTGATGGTTATGCGCGCCCGGCAACCCTGCCACGCCACGCAAATCCACCGATCCGACCTGCTTGCCGCGCCGGTACTCAGACAAGAACCCCTTGCGTGCAAACACCTGCCAACCCGGGCCCGTCAGCTTGCGGTCGACCGACACCCGGATCACCCGGTCATCTGCAGGCCCCTCGCTCAGTTGTCCCGCCAGATACCGCCCTTCAGGCTCATCGACGCCGATCACCGCGCGGTCCGGTCCGCCTTCGGCAAACAGCCGCCGCTTTGCCGCAAAATAGCCGCCCATCCCCGCATGACGGTCCAGATGATCGGGGCTGAGGTTGGTGAACACCGCCACGTCAGGCGTCAGGCTGCGCGCCAGATCTGTCTGATAGCTGGACAACTCCAGCACCACGACCTCGCCATCAATCGCAGGGTCCAAATCCATCACCCCGCGCCCGATATTGCCGGCCAGTTGCGTGGGCCGATTGCCATGCAGCAAGATGTGATGGATCAGCGCCGATGTGGTGGATTTTCCGTTTGATCCGGTCACCGCGATGATGCGGGGGACCACGTCGAAGCTGTCCCAGTCACCGGTGCTAAAGCTCTGAAAAAACAACCCGATGTCGTTGTCCACTGGCACGCCCGCGTCTTGGGCGGCGACAATCACCGGGTTCGGTGCGGGGTAAAGATGCGGAATGCCGGGGCTGACCACCAGCCGCGCGATCTGATCAAACGCTCCCGGTGTGCGCAGATCCACACATGCGAACCCCTCGGCTTGCGCCGCTTCTCGGGCCGCGGGGTTGTCATCCCAACAGATTGGCACCGCGTCGCCCGCTGCAAGCGCCCGCGCGGCTGACAGACCCGACCGGCCCAAGCCCAGGACGCCGACCCGCGCACCTGCCAAACCCTGAACTGGTATCATGCCCCGTCTCCTGCTAGCGGTGGCCCCAGAACCTTCCGGAGCCTCCCATGCCCCCTCTGCCAGAGATTTTATCCCAGCTCAACGATGACATGCGCGCGAACGATGACTGGGGGACGGTTGCAACCTATATCCCAGAGCTGGCCCATGTCGACCCCGCCCAATTCGCCATCGCCGTCACCACCGCCGACGGACAGGTTCACACGGCTGGCGACGCCGACACGGCCTTCTCGGTGCAGTCGATCACCAAGGTGTTCACGCTGGCCATCGCCCTTGGCAGGTCCGGTGATCAACTGTGGCGACGGGTCGGGCGCGAACCTTCCGGGCGGGCGTTCAACTCGATCGTCCAACTCGAACAGGAAGGCGGACGCCCGCGCAACCCCTTCATCAACGCTGGCGCAATTGTCACGACCGACGAAATTCTGACCGGGCGCGAACCCCGCGAGACCCTTGCCGAGATCGTGCAGTTCATCCGCGCGGCGGCGGGCGACGATGACATCCACATCAACGATGCGGTTGCCGCTTCGGAAACAGCGCACGGCCACCGCAACTTTGCGCTGGCGCATTTCCTTGCATCCTGCGGCAACCTCAACAACGCGCCCGAAAAAACCCTCGGCACCTATTTTCATCACTGTGCGATCGAGATGTCGGCCCGCCAATTGGCGATGTCCGGCAGGTTCCTCATCGACACGCCGCGCCTGCCACGATTGATCCTGCCGCAACGCATTCGCCGCCTGAATGCCCTGATGCTGACCTGCGGCCATTATGACGGCTCGGGCGATTTTGCCTACCGCGTGGGCATCCCGGCCAAATCCGGCGTCGGTGGCGGCATCCTTGCCATCGTTCCGGGCATCGCCAGCATCGCCGTATGGTCGCCCGGACTGAACCGTTACGGCAATTCGCTCAAAGGTACCGAAGCCATGGCATCGCTGGCCCGCGCGATGGGCTGGTCGATCTTCTGACCGACTTCATTTTGCCAGGTAAACTCCGGGGGAATCGGCCCAAAGGGCCGATGGGGGTTGGCCCCCGAACCCCGCACGCCGCAGGCGAAAACCTCGTGCCCTGAGATCATCCAATCGGTCTACCGCACCTTCAGCGTCGCCAGCCCGATCATCGCCAGGATCAGCGAGAT
>JBFGFW010000502.1:0-2076 GCA_041579395.1 Sulfitobacter sp. | reverse complement strand
GTACAATGATGAAACCTTGCAAAAGGATCACATAAACGAGCGTGAAACCTCGGAAATCGGCCCTGATCGGGTGGGTTCAAAAGGTGCGTCCGGCGTGATCGTCCATGCGCCTTCGCCGCCCTCAGAATTTGCCGCCCGGCTAAGCAGAACCATCGTTGATTCCCGCCAAGCCGCGCCGGTGATCCTGCCCGGCGAACGTGTCAGCCTGATGACGGTGGCCCTGCCTGTCCGCGGGATAAGGGCCAAGCGCGCCGCATTGCCTTTCGCACTGGAAGACCGGGTCAGCGCGCCCATCGAAGACGTGCATGTCGCCCTTTGCCGCATCCTGGACCGGGGGGATCAGGTTCTGGCGGCCGTGGTAGACGCTCGCGTGATGGCGGCTGCCATGACGTCCGATGATCGGCGCGTCTTGCCCGAGCATTTCGCCTTGCCAACGCCGGACGCCGTCAATGAGGCAGCCGCATGGGCCGTCTGGCACAGTGACGGGCGCGCCTTGGTGCGAGTATCAGATGGAACGGGGTTCATCGTCGACGCCGGAATGCTGCCGATGATCTGGCAACAGGCTTCAAGACCGCCAATTGACGCTTTTGGGGACCAGCTGCCCGACGCGGTAAAGCCCGTCTCGCATCATGCCACGCCCCCACCGCCTGATCCCAAAGATCTGGCATGTGATCTTCGCCAGGGGATGTTCCGCCACACAACGGCCAATGGGGCGCGACAACTCAAGCGCGCCGCGTCGATCATCGCCATCGGTCTTATCGGCCACCTGGGGATCGCAATCGCCGATACCGCCGCCCTAAGCCGGATTGCCGACCATGAACGCGCAGCGGCGCAAGCGGCCATCACCCCGATCCTGCCGGGCATTGTGGTCAGCCCCGACATCGAGCCCATATTGCGCAGACTTGCACCCCCGGCAACCGCAGTATCGGGCAGCGCCTTTTTGCCGTTGCTGACTGACGTATCCTCTGCGTTTCTTGCGACGGGCAACCCCGTCACCATCCGCCGACTGGCTTATGCGGATGCGCCACCACGGTTGACGATGTTGGTCGAGGTACCGACGTTGGATGCCTTGCAGCAGGCAGAGCGTGCACTGCGCGCGGGGTCACTGACGGTAACTACGGGTGCCGCAACGGCGTCCGCCGGGGTCGCGGAAGCAGAATTCTCGGTCACGCAAGGAGCGGCGAAATGAACGCTTTCCACCGCCTTTCGCCACGCGAAAAAATACTGATTTTGCTGGTGCTTCCCTTGGCACTTCTATTTGCATTCCATCGGTTTGGATGGGTCCCTTTAAACGATGCGCGCCACACAGCGCGGGCCGAAATCGCAACCTATCGCGCGCTGATAGAAGCCACTAAAAATAGATTCTCGCAACCCGTGGTCATCGCCACACCCAAACCAGCCGCTACCCCGCTGGCCACCCGCATCACCCGCAGCGCCGATGTTGCGGGTGTCCTTGTGCGGCGGCTGGAACCTGAAGGTGCCATCGTCCGAGTGTCGCTGGCCGATGCGCAATACGATGTCGTGCTCGCGTGGATCGCCGAAATGGAAGCCGAAGACGGAGTCGCATTGGTCGCGCTTGAGATGGACCGCAGAACAACACCCGGAATGGTCGCAACGCGGCTGACTGTAAAGGACGCGGAATGAACACTGAAGACGGCTCGACCTTGCCCCGCCTGAGCTACAGCTTTGCCAAGGCGAATGGCGTCATCTTGATGGCCGACGCGACGGGCGGCCAAGTCTGCTGCCATTTTCGCCCCGGCACACCCGTCAATGTGCCGATCGAGGCGCAGCGCAGGGCAAACGAGGTCATCCGTTTTGCCCCAATCGAGGCGGACGCATATGAAGCGGCGTTGGGACGTATCTACCGCGACAGCGCGTCGGAAGCGGCAGATGCCGCCGCTGGGGACGATCTGAATGCGCTTGCCGACACGGCCGCTGCCGTCGATGAAGTACTCGATCGGATCCTCGACCGTCATGATGTTGCGGATGTTGTCGTTGATGCGCTCGAGCGCGGCGTACAGCGTCGTCGTTTTTCCCGAACCGGTCGGCCCGGTGACCAGAATGATGCCGTGCGGC
>JBFGFW010000501.1:0-2076 GCA_041579395.1 Sulfitobacter sp. | reverse complement strand
TTCCGGTCTGTGCGCCAGATCTGCTGCAAACACCGGTGGATAACCCCGCCGATATCCTGCGGTTCGCGTTGCTGCATCTGGACAGCCGCCCGCGCGGATGGTCGCGCTGGCTGACCGCACTTGGCGTCACCCGTGATCCGCCGCAAGGCATGATGTTCGACCAATTCTCGACCATGGCGCAGGCGGCCGTTCACGGTCTGGGGATTGCCTTGTTGCCGACATTTTCCGCTGATCCTTATCTGCGCGACGGGCAATTGGTGCTGGCGTCAACGCAGACGACACAAAGCATCGGCAACTACTATCTGGTCTGGCCAGAAGACCGCACCGAGACTGCCGCCTTGCGATCCTTCAAGGCGTGGATTGCCGGTCAGGCAGACACGCAAGACTAAATCCGGTGCCCTAATTCCGCCTCAATTCAAGGTTATGACATCGTCAATGTAACCGGGTGGGGCCGTTGCTAGGAGCATTGCTATGCCGATCTCATTCCACAAGGGCGCACTGGCCCTTGCCGCATTTACCACTGCCATCAGCGCCAGCAGCGCCATGGCGGAGACACAACAGGTCATGATTCTCGACGAAGTGTTTTTCCCCGCCATCGTGTATGTTCAGCCCGGTGAACAGCTGATGTTCACGAACGATTCCGATCGGGAACGTACCGTCAGGGGTGCAGACGAATCATGGACGTCAGGCCCTTTGCCGTTTGGTGCCTCATTCACCTATACCGTTGATACCAACTCGCCGCTGGTTTTCAAAAGCTTGTTCAAGACTGCGGACGAGGAAAGCTCGGTCTCCTTCGAAGGCACGATCTCGTTTAATGCGCCACCCTTAAGCGAATAATTCGATCGCCTGATCCCCCATGGGATCATCATATTCCCTGTGGGATTGGGCTTAGACGGGTTCGATAAGATCGGGGCCAGACGCGCGGTTGGAATTTACCGCGCGACCGACCCTGTACCACTGCAGAACATCAGAGGCCGCAGCCCGCATCAGGGGCGCGGCCCCTTTGCCTGTTTCGCCCAGCAACAGCCCCCAATCAGGGCTTTCAATCACCACGGGCATCCGGTCGTGAATGCGCGTCATCGGTCCCTGAGCAGCGGTCGTCAGGACGGCGCAGGTGGGCAACCGCACGGCGTCAGGGCTTGTCCAATCCTGCCAGATCGCGGCAAACGCAAGGGGCGCGCCGTCTGTTCGGGTGATGTACCACGGGTCACGGCCGTCATCGGCACCTTTCGTCCACTCGTAGAACCCGGATGCCACGACCAGCCCGCGCCGCGACCGCACGGCATCCCGAAATGCAGGCTTTTCGGTGACAGTTTCCGCCCGCGCATTGATCAGCAGCGGACCGTCGGATGGCGTTTTGTACCAACGCGGCAGCAGTCCCCATCGCATCGCAGAGAGACGCCGCGCGCCCTGCGTATCGGCGGTCACAATATGCACCATATTGGTGGGGCAGATGTTATAGTTCGGCACCTGAGGCAGATCATTGGCAGGGGCTGCGCCAAAAAGCTGCGCCATCGCGTCATGCGGCAGGGTCAGCGCCATCCGTCCACACATCGGTTTGCGTCCTTTGGTCCATGCCTTTGCCGAAAGCACGGCGAAAGGGATTGCTTGGCTCTAAAGCTAGGGTTTGTTAAGCACCAAGTCGAGGCAGCCACCGGAATTTTGAATGACTCCGACCCAGACCCAAGCAGCGCACAAAGCGCGACAGGCCTTTCAGGAAGGCCGGTATGCGGCCGCGGTCAAGATCGCGCGCACGGTGCTGAAAACGGCCCCACAACAAAGTTTTTTCGCCAATCTCGCTGGGCTGGCACTGGTGCGAACGGGCGATCCAAAGGGGGCTGCGTCCTATTTCGCTGCCGCCATGCGGGGCGATCCTGACATGATCGATGCGCAGAGCAATCTGGCGCAGGCGCTGATCCAGTCGGGTGCCGCTGGCAAGGCGTTGGCGCTGATGGACAAGGCGCTTGAGAAATGGCCGGATCATCCAACGCTGTTGTTCTTGCGCGCCAGTGCCGGCCATGCTTTGGGCAATCCAGACCTGACCATCACAGCCGCCACCGACGCGTTGCAGATCAG
>JBFGFW010000500.1:0-2084 GCA_041579395.1 Sulfitobacter sp. | reverse complement strand
GTGGGGGTTTCGGTGTCATATTGGCTGATTGCGCCACAGCAGACGATGCGGCCCTTTTCGTTCATGCTGAACAGGGCGGTTTCCAGCACATTGCCGCCGACATTGTCGAAATACACATCGACGCCGTCCGGGCAGGCGACGCGCAGCGCCTTGGACAGACCCGGCGCGCGGTAATCGATGCAGTCGTCAAAGCCCAGTTCGTCCTTGACCCAATTGCATTTTTCCGGCCCGCCCGCGATGCCCACCACACGACAGCCAAGCGCCTTGGCGATCTGCCCGACATAGCCGCCGACAGACCCCGCAGCGGCTGACACCAGCACGGTTTCACCGGCAATCGGCTTGCCCACCGAGATCAGGCCGTGAAAGGCGGTTTTGCCTGCGATGCCATAGACCGACATCAGGTTCGAAAGCTGCGGAACCTTGGGCAGTTTCTGCACCTTGCGGGCATCGGCGACCATGTAATCGGCCCACACCGCTTCTGCCGCGACTATGTCACCGACGGCAAGGCGGTCGCTGTTGGTCTGGGTCACTTCGCAAATCGCATAGGTCGGCATCGCGTCGCCCGCGTTGACGGCGGCGCGGTAGGTGGCCCCTTTCATCCACGACCGGTTGGCCGCGTCGATGGACATCAGGATCACTTTCAGCAGAACCTGACCGTCACCGGGCGTTGGCATATCGCTGGTCGTTTCCTTGAAATGATCCGCACTCAGCTCGTTGGTGGGCAGTTCGGCGATTACAATCTGTCGGTTCTTCATTCTTGGTATCCTTTCAGGATCAATCGACGTCCAAAACGACCTTGCCCAGAACCTTGCGGTCCTGCATCAGGTTCAGCGCGTCGGCGGCTTTTTCCAACGGGAAGCGCGCGGAAATGCGCGGTTTGATCTGGCCATCCGCATACATGCGAAACAGATCGGCCATGTTTTCGGCATGCGCATCGGGTTCGCGCAGCGTGTGGGCACCCCAGAACACGCCGACAATCTGGCACCCTTTCAGCAGGGTCAGGTTCAGCGGGATCTTGGGAATGCCTGCAGGAAAGCCGACCACCAGATAGCGGCCCTTCCACGCCAGCGCACGCACCGCGGGTTCGGCATAGGCCCCGCCGACAGCATCATAGACGACGTCAACACCGTCGCCGCCTGCCAGCTTCTTTATCTCGGACGAGAATGCCTTTTGTGTGTCGCGATCATCCATCTCGCGGCTGTAGATAATGGTCTCATCCGCGCCCAGATCACGGCAGAACTGCGCCTTTTCCTCTGACGAAACGGCGGCAATCACCCGCGCACCTGCGGCCTTGCCCAGTTCGATGGCCGCTGCACCCACCCCACCGGCAGCGCCCAAGATCAGCAGCGATTCGCCGGGCTTGATCTCGGCGCGGTTTTTCAGCGCGTGGTGCGAGGTGCCATAGGTCAATACCAGACACGCCGCGTCGTCAAAGGGCATCTCATCAGGAATTTTCATGACGCGGGGGGCGTCGGCGACAATCTGCGTGGCGAACCCGCCAAAGCCGGTCATCGCCAGAACGCGGTCACCGACCGACAGACCTTGCACGCCGTCGCCCAACGCCTCGATCTCGCCCGCAACTTCACCACCCGGCGCAAAGGGGCGCGGCGGCTTCATCTGATAGAGGTCGCGGATGATCAGCGTGTCGGGGAAATTCAGGCCGGCGGCGCGCACGCGAATACGAACTTGGCCCTTCTTCGGCTCGGGCTGGGGCAGCTCTGTCAGCTTCAGAGTTTCGGGGCCGCCGGGGGCTGTGCTTAGCATCGCTTTCATCGGGTCACTCCTGTGCAAGATTTGCAAAGCAATAGGCCCGTTCACAAACTGTCTTGTCAATCGAATTTCGAAATGCAATTTTGCAGTGCGGAATTGTTATCCGCAAACGCGAGGGGGGAAACACGATGCAGTCCGATCAGGAACTAAAGACATTCCGCGCCGAGTTGCGCGATTGGCTTGAGGCGAATTGCCCGACCGAAATGCGCGGTGGCGAGGCCAGTGAAGCATCCATCTGCTGGGGTGGCAAGGATTTTGCGTTTGAATCGGACGCGCAGCGGCAGTGGATGGAACGCGCCGCCGCCAAGGGATAT
>JBFGFW010000499.1:0-2087 GCA_041579395.1 Sulfitobacter sp. | reverse complement strand
CGGTGATGTCCAGATCGGGGCCACCTTCGATCACCTCGAATGCGGGGCCCTTGGGTTTCTTGGGGGTCGCTTCCACCGCTGGCGGTTTCTCGAATCCCTCGCGCGTGCCAAGCACATTTTTCAAACGTAGAATCAGGAACACGGCAATGCCGGCAAGCACCAGAAGCTGTATCATAGGCGAATTCATTGGAACCTCGTGGTGAGAAACATGGAAACGTCGGTCTAGTGCACCTATGTAGGGTGTGAACCGGGCCAAGTCCACTATGGCCCTTATGAAAGGACGTTGGCTATGTGGTTGTTATTGGCGTTTGTCGCCGTTCCATTGATAGAAATCACCTTGTTCATCCAGGTAGGTGGGGCGATCGGCCTTGGCTGGACCCTGGCGATTGTTGTTTTGACGGCAATTATCGGAACATCCCTGATGCGGACGCAAGGTGCATTGGCGCTTGGTCAGATCAAGGCATCGCTGTCCGAAGTGCGCGACCCGACCGAGCCGCTGGTCAACGGCGCAATGATCCTTTTTGCGGGCGCGTTGCTGCTGACACCGGGCTTTTTCACCGACGCTGTGGGCTTTGCGCTGCTGGTACCGGGCATCCGCAAGGCTGCGTTTGAGGCGATCCGCAGCAAAGTCAACGTCAGCGGGACGGTCAAGGTCAGCGGCACCTTCAAGCGCCCTGAGCGTCAACCGCATCGACCCATGCAAGGCGACGTAATCGATGGCGAATATCACGAGCTTCCTGAAGGCGAGCGTGCGCCCAAGCGCCCGTCCGGCTGGACAAAGCATTGAGCGCGCTGCGTGGAAGTGTTACGTCACGCTGAATGAATTTCAGTTTCAAGGAGCCCATCAAGATGGCGGAAGAAGAAGCAACACGACCAACCCAGGCCGCACAGCCGCAAATGCGCATCTTGGGTCAGTTCATCCGTGACATGTCCTTTGAAAATATCATGGCCCAAAAGGGCGCACCCAGCGACGTGCAGCCCGATGTTCAGGTTCAGGTCAATCTGGACGCAAAAAAGCGGTCAGCTGATAATCAATTTGAATCCGCGATCAAGCTGCAGGTTACGTCCAAAGCGAAAGACGGCGATGCGACGCTGTTTCTTCTCGAGATCGACTATGTGGGCATTTTTCATATTGAAGGTGTGCCGGAAGACCAGATGCATCCATTCCTGCTGATTGAATGTCCTCGGATGATCTTTCCGTTCCTGCGCCGTGTGGTCAGCGACATCACCCGCGACGGTGGATTTCCGCCACTGAACCTTGAGAATATCGATTTCGTCGCCCTCTACCGCAACGAAATCGCCCGTCGTCAGGCCGAAAACCCCCCCAAAGCCGACGCTTAATTCGCCTTCCAGACGGCACCGTCGCCCAGTTTGCTGACAAATTCAGCGTGGGCGGCGGCTTCGGTGTCGGACAGGCGCGGCGGCAGGGGATTTGGACGGGGCGAGGGTGCCCATTCCTGTGATGTGTCGCCATCCTTGCGCAGCGGTTTGGTCGACAGCCCAAAGTCTGGTTGCCTCCCGCCGATCAGTTCGAGATATACTTCCGCCAAAATTTCGCTGTCGAGCAACGCGCCGTGCAGTGTGCGCGATGTGTTGTCGATGTTGAACCGGCGGCACAGCGCATCCAGGGAAGCGGGTGAACCGGGAAATTTCTTGCGGGCAATTGCCAGCGTATCCAACGCCTGCGCCCAGGGGATTTGGGGCAGGCCCATCCATTTCAGCTCGGCGTTCAAAAACTTGATATCGAAGGCTGCGTTGTGGATCACCAACTTTGAGTCGCCGATAAATTCCAGAAACTTCTGGCCGATCTGTGCAAACTTGGGTTTATCGCGCAGAAAATCATCGCCCAAACCATGCACCTGAAACGCGTCATCCGGCATGTTACGTTCCGGGTTGATATACTGGTGAAAGGTCTTTCCGGTCGCGACGTGGCCCATCAGCTCGACGGCTCCGATTTCAACGATCCGGTCACCGCTTTCGGGGTCAAACCCGGTGGTTTCCGTGTCCAGAACGATCTCACGCATTGGTCAACTTTCCTTTGATGTCGGCAATCACCGCCAGCACCTGCGCGCGCGCATGGTCAAGCG
>JBFGFW010000498.1:0-2089 GCA_041579395.1 Sulfitobacter sp. | reverse complement strand
GAGGGCAGGGACATCTTTGGCGACGGGGTGAATGTCGCAGCCCGCATTCAGGAAGCCTGCACACCGGGAGGTGTAGCGCTAAGTGCCACGGCGCACGAACACGTGGACGGCAAGGTTCAGGCGAAATTCGAAGACGTCGGCGAACGCGAGTTCAAGAACATCACCCGCAAGATCCGCGTCTTTCGGTGGCCCGCCGCACAGGCCCCGGACATCGCGCGCAAACTGGCGCTGCCAGACAAGCCGTCAATTGCGGTGCTGCCCTTCGACAATATGTCCAGCGACCCGGATCAGGAATATTTCGCCGATGGCATCGTCGAAGGGCTGACCGCCGCATTATCGCGGATCAGGTCGTTTTTCGTGATCGCCCGCAATTCTGCCTTTGCCTACAAGGGGCGTCATCTGAACGTCATCGACATCGGGCGCGAACTGGGCGTCGGCTATGTTCTGGAAGGGTCGGTGCAGCGCGCCGGCGGCAAGTTGCGGATCACCGTTCAGCTGGTCGAAACCGCGACAGGCGCGCATCTTTGGGCTGAAAAATACGACGGTCTGGACAGTGAATTATTCGATCTGCAGGACCGGATCATCGAACAGGTTGCCGGTGCATTGCGCCCGTCAATACAGCAGGCGGAAATTGAACGGGCGATGCGCAAGCGCCCGCATGACATGGGTGCCTATGATTATGCCATGCGGGCAATCCGGCACGTCTGGATGCAGGACCAGGATAAATCCGCCAAGGCGCTGGGATTGTTGGAACAATCGCTTGCAATCGATCCCGACTATCCGCTGGCACTGGCGCTGTCCGCCTGGTGCTGGGCCCAGCATTCGGTCTATAATTGGACGGAAAACATTGACGAGGCGAAGGCCAAATCGCTGCTGCTGGCAGAAAAAGCAGCGGGTTTGTCGTCAGATGATCCGTTGATCCTGTCGGTCCTGGGTGTGGTTCATACTTTTGCGCGTAACTATGGCACCGCACGGATCATGCTTGAGCGCGCCATTGCGCTTGACCCGAATTCGGCCTGGGCGCTCAGCAGGCTGGGCTGGCTGGAGGTTTATGCCGACCGGCCCGAAGCAGCCTTTCAGCATTTCGAACATGCCATGCGGTTAAGCCCTTTGGACCCGATGAACTTTAACAATCTGGTTGGCATTGCCAGCGCGCATCAGATCTCCGGTGACTTTGGCGAGGCGGCGGATGTCTTTCAACGCGCGTTGATGGAACGGCCAAGCGCCGTTTGGATTCACCGCAACCTGGCACCAGCCCTGTTGGCCGCCGGGCGGAAAGAGGAAGCGGAGAAATCGCTTGCTGAGATGTTCAAAGCCTACCCCGGCATGACCATCCGTCGCTTCAAAGAGGCGATGGTATTCTCGCCAAAAGCGCTTGAGGACTTCGCGGTGTATCTGCGCAAACTGGGGGTTCGAGAGGAGTAGGAGCCAGCCATTCAAGTTCGACCCAAGCTGGCAGACCAGACTGCCGGACTCTCAGTTGGGCCATTGCATCATCATCTCAGCACGAATTCCTGGCTTGTTCACGGGCAAGGTCGCGGCTGTCAGCATAACGCGCGCCAAATATTTTCTGCGCATCAAAGCTGGAGACATAGGTGGACTTCTGAACGAAACAACCACAATTCACCCCCCGTAGATTTGCGTGGCAAAAGGATCGTTCAATATGCATTCGTGCCTGATGTTCGGCGTTCCCAGCCCGAGTTGCGTCGTCTTCGGTCAGTGGCTGAAATGTAAACCCAACCGCTACGGAAACAGCGCCACCCAGCAGTACATAGAATGGAAACAAGTATTCACTGGCCATGTCACGCCCCGACTTTCAGGCCAGAGTTTAACGAGCAACGGGCGGATCTCAAAACACAAAATGTTAAAAAAATGAATTAAATTATATAATTAGCTCGAAATCAGCGGCTAGAGTGAGGTCGGCCAGCAACTGTCCGGCGTCGGTCAAAGGGGGTCGCCACGCAGCACTGAGCGTTCAGATGGCCAAAGGGGGTTGCAAAGCGCCTTGTGCGAAATCAGAGGCTCCTAATTCTGTCAGCAGCCGATCGCATAGCAAAGCACGCCAAGGCCTGCGGCTTGTATCCCGAAG
>JBFGFW010000497.1:0-2097 GCA_041579395.1 Sulfitobacter sp. | reverse complement strand
GTCGTCTCTACCGGCGGGTAAGGTGCTGATGTGGGATGGGGGGCCAGCCCCCCGACCCCCCCGAGATATTTAAGAGCCAGAGAAATGGGTCATGGGGCCGACGGGTCGGGGGCGGGCAGGTGCCGCGAAGCTTCCTTGATGGCGTAGGGTTTCATCTGGTGGCTGTTGTCCGCCACAAATGCGGCGGCGCGGGCCGGGTCGTGCCGGCTTAGGTCGCGGACCCACCATGCGATGGCCTTTTGCAGGATACCGTTCTTGACTGGCAGATAGCCGGATGCCCAACCGAGGATACGTTCGCGGGCCGCGAGTTCTTCGGGTTTGGGGTGGTTCTGTTTTGTCCAGGGCAATGTTGCAACAAGGGCGGCGCGGCGGGTCCAGAGCGCATCGGATTGCGACCAGGTTTCGATTTGATCAAGCCGCTCGGGCTTGGCGATAAGCCGCTTTTGCACGGCCATGCAGACATGATCGGCAATCGCCCAGCTGTCAAATTCCGGCACCCAGCTTTGCAAAAGCTGCCAGGCGGCTTCATCGTCGGGGCGCAGGCGCGCTTGGGTCAGCAGTTTGGCGGCGGCCACGCGCGCCTCGAAGATATTGCTTTGCCACAAGGCGTCGGCCAAGGCGATCCGGTCCGGCAGGTCAAGGCTGGCGCGCCACGCTTTGGCCAGGTCATTGAGTTGCGGATTCGTGACGCCCAGATAGGGGCGGTCGATCTTGTGATAGGCACGCATCTGTTCACTGCGGTCGGGATCGGCCAGCGCTGTCAGTTCAGCGAGATATGGATCCGGGGTCACTCGACTGTGACCGATTTGGCAAGATTGCGCGGCTGGTCGACGTCGGTGCCTTTGGCGATTGCGGTGTGATAGGCCAGAAGCTGCGCGGGGATCGCGTAGAGGATCGGGGCCAGCGCATCCTTGACCGGAGGCATTTCGATGCTGGCCCAGGTGCCGTCGGAGGCTTCGTCCAGGCCAGATCGGTCCGAGATCAGGATCACCTTGCCCTTGCGCGCCATGACTTCCTGCATGTTGCTGACGGTTTTATCAAAAAGCGCGTCTTTCGGGGCCATGACCACCACGGGAACATGTTCATCCACCAGTGCAATGGGGCCGTGTTTCAGTTCGCCCGATGCATAAGCTTCAGCGTGGATATAGCTGATTTCCTTTAACTTTAGCGCGCCCTCAAGCGCTAGGGGGAACATCGGGCCACGGCCCAGAAACAGCACGTCGCGGGCCGAGGCCAGCTTGTTGGCGGCATCGCGGATCGACGCGTTCTGTTCAAGCGCGGTGTTGATCAGCGACGGCATCGCCCGCAGCCCCGATATATAATCGGCCAGCGTTTCGCTGCTGATCACGCCCCGGTCAACCGCAGCTTTCAGGACCATCACGAAAAGGACGGTCAGCTGGCAGGTAAATGCCTTGGTGGATGCCACGCCGACTTCGACACCGGCATGGATCGGCAGGGCCAGATCGCTTTCCCGCGCGATTGAGGATTCGGTGACATTGACCACCGACGCGATCTTGTCGGCCTTACCCTCGCAATAGCGCAGGGCGGCAAGCGTATCGGCGGTCTCGCCGGACTGGCTGACGAAAAGCGCAAGGGTGCGGGCAGGGATCGGTGGCTCGCGGTAGCGGAATTCGGAGGCGACATCGACCTCGACAGGTATGCGCGCGATCTGTTCAAACCAGTATTTCGCCGTCAGGCAGGCATAGGACGCTGTGCCGCAGGCGACCATGGTGATGCGGTCGATGGCGGTGAAATCAATGCCGGGGTCGGGCAGGAACACCGTGCCGTCGGCGGTGATGTAATGCGAAAGCGCGGCACCGATGACACCGGGCTGTTCCGCGATTTCCTTGGCCATGAAATGTTTGTGGCCGGCTTTGTCGACGCGGGTGTTGTCCAGACTGATGGTCTTGATGGCCCGGTTAGCGCGGTTGCCATGGACATCGAAAATCTCAACCGAGGTGCGGGTCAGGATGGCGCGGTCGCCTTCCTCAAGATAGGTGATGCGGTCGGTCATCGGGGACAGGGCGATGGCATCGCTGCCCAGATACATCTCGTTGTCACCATACCCCACGGCAAGGGGTGCCCCCTTGCGGGCAG
>JBFGFW010000496.1:0-2122 GCA_041579395.1 Sulfitobacter sp. | reverse complement strand
TGCAAGAACAACAGCAAGAACAAAGGCGAGACCAATATGGCGTCTGACAGACAGAACCTTCAGGATGCATTCCTGAACCATGTGCGCAAGACCAAGGTCCCTGTAACGATTTTCCTGATTAACGGTGTAAAGCTGCAAGGCGTGATCACCTGGTTTGACAATTTTTGTGTGCTTTTGCGCCGGGATGGCCAATCGCAGCTGGTCTATAAGCATGCCATTTCCACCATCATGCCCAGCCAACCCATCTCACTTTACGAGGGTGAAGACGCTTCTTGAGCCGTCCTCCGTTTCAGATCGATGAGACCGCGGGCCCGAAACTGACCCGGGCCTGGGTTCTTCATCCTGACATTAAATCCGACAACGACCGCCGAATCGCGGAACCGGCCCTGGCCGAAGCCATTGCACTGGCCGAAGCCTTGCCGGCGCTTGTGGTCGAGGGGGCCGATGTCGTGCCATTGCGCACGGTCAGCGCAGGTACCCTGTTCGGGTCGGGCAAGATCGCCGAGCTGAAATTACGCTTTGAGGAAGCCGAGGTCGAACTGGTGTTGGTCGATGGCCCGGTGACGCCCGTGCAGCAGCGCAACCTGGAAAAGACCTGGGGCGTGAAGCTGCTGGACCGGACCGGCCTTATTCTTGAGATTTTCAGCGACCGCGCCGCCACCCGCGAAGGTGTGTTGCAGGTCGAGATGGCGGCGCTAAGCTATCAGCGCACCCGCCTTGTGCGCGCCTGGACCCACCTGGAACGGCAACGCGGCGGGCTAGGTTTCGTGGGCGGACCCGGCGAAACCCAGATCGAAGCGGACCGCCGCGCCATTGACGATCAACTGGTCAGGCTGCGCCGCCAGCTCGACAAGGTGGTCAAGACCCGCGCGCTGCACCGCGCCGCCCGCGCCAAGGTGCCGTATCCGATCGTCGCCCTTGTCGGCTATACCAACGCTGGCAAATCCACGCTGTTCAACCGCCTGACCGGGGCCGACGTGATGGTCAAGGACATGCTGTTTGCCACGCTGGACCCGACCATGCGCAGCCTGATGCTGCCCGATGGGCCTGAGATCATCCTGAGCGACACGGTCGGTTTCATCTCGGATCTGCCGACGGAATTGGTTGCCGCGTTTCGGGCCACGCTGGAAGAAGTGCTTGCCGCCGATATCATCTGCCACGTGCGCGACATCTCGCATGCCGAGACGGAAGAGCAGGCGCAAAACGTGCGCGACATTCTGGCGTCCCTGGGTGTGCCCAAGGAAACCCGCACCTTCGAGGTCTGGAACAAGGTGGATCTGCTGAGCGAGGATCGCGCCGATGCGGTACGCGCGCGCGCCGACCGCGACCCGGACGTGATCGTTATTTCTGCGACCACCGGCGAGGGGCTGGATGCGCTTCAGGCCACCGTGGCCGAAGCATTGCAAGGCGCGGTACGCGATGCCGATCTGGTGCTGGCATTTTCTGACGGCAAGAAGCGGGCCTGGCTGTTTGATCACGATCTGGTCCTGGAAGAACGCCAGACCGAGGACGGCTTTGCCCTGACGGTGCGCTGGTCCGCCCAGCAAGAAGCGCAGTTTCAACGCCTTTAAGGCCATGCATTTGCCCGCGCAGAAGGCTTTTTTCAAAGAAATTTGGTCGAAAAATTCGAATTGTCTGCGCCGGGACGCATATGGTGTTCAAATCATCTTTTGGGGAGAACCGCCATGACGCTTGTCATCCTGTATATCGCAACTTTCGTAGTGTTCCTGGGCCTGGATTTTCTGGGCCTGAATTTTCTGATCAAACCGGTGTTCGCCCGCGACATCGGCCCCTTGCTGCTGGACAGCTTTCGCATGGTGCCCGCGTTGGTGTTTTATGCGTTCTACGTGGGTGTGCTGCTGTATTTCGTGTCCTACCCGGGCCTGTTGCAGGACAAGTCGCTGATATGGGTGTTCTTCAATGCCGCGTTGTTGGGGGCCTTGGGCTATGGCACCTATGAGTTCACCAATCTGGCAACCCTCAAGGACTGGACGCCGCAGATGGTGGCCACAGATTTCAGCTGGGGCGTGGTGTTGACGGGGGTGTCTGCGACGCTGGGGGTGTGGGCCACACGGACCTTTACCTGATCGGCGACAGACGGTTGGGGGCCAGCCCCCCCCCC
>JBFGFW010000495.1:0-2124 GCA_041579395.1 Sulfitobacter sp. | reverse complement strand
CGTTTATATCGATGAAGTCGATAAAATCACACGGAAATCTGAAAATCCGTCGATCACCCGTGACGTGTCGGGCGAAGGCGTACAGCAGGCGCTGCTGAAACTGATGGAAGGCACGGTTGCATCCGTTCCACCACAGGGCGGGCGCAAGCATCCACAGCAGGAATTCCTTCAGGTGGACACGACCAACATCTTGTTCATCTGTGGCGGCGCTTTTGCGGGTCTGGACCGGATCATTGCCGCACGTGGCAAAGGGTCGGCGATGGGCTTTGGTGCCGACGTGCGCGACAAGGATTCCCGCGGCATCGGCGAGATTTTCACCGACCTTGAGCCAGAAGATCTGTTGAAATTTGGTCTGATCCCGGAATTTGTCGGCCGTTTGCCGGTTTTGGCAACGCTGGAAGATCTGGACGAAGACGCCTTGGTCACTATTTTGACCCAGCCCAAGAACGCATTGGTCAAGCAATACCAACGTCTTTTCGAAATCGAAGACACGCAACTTTCGTTCACGGATGACGCGCTTGCCGCCATCGCCAAACGTGCGATCCTGCGCAAGACCGGCGCACGTGGCTTGCGGTCGATCCTTGAAGATATCCTGCTTGACACGATGTTCGAACTGCCGGGTCTGGATGACGTGACCGAAGTGGTTGTGAATGAAGAGGCTGTGAACACAGACGCACCGCCACTGATGATCTATGCCGATACCAAGAAAGAATCCGCATCAGCGAGCTGATCTGATGCAGAATTTTAATCAAGGGCGCGTCAGAAATGGCGCGCCTTTTTCTTTTTCGACCAGCGCCTTACGCAACGTTCCTCACGTCACCAGCCCTCAAATCTTCGAACGCGACAACGCTACATTGCCCTTGACGGTATCGGTGCTTTTGGCTCTGTCTGGCGGAATAGATCATCAGGGCAAAACACATGACACAGCGGATATTTACAGGCGGTGAATTCGAAGCCAAGATCGGCTATTGCCGTGCGGTCGTGGCGGGCGGATTCGTACATGTGGCAGGCACCGTCGGGCAGGGCGACACAGTCGTCGATCAATGCCGCGCCGCACTTGCCACGATTGAGGGCGCGTTGAAGCAAGCAGGCTGCACCATGGCCGATGTGATACGGGTGAATTATTACTTGCCGGACCGCGCCGAATTCGAACCCTGCTGGCCGCTGCTGGCCCAGACCTTTGGCGATGCACCCCCGGCAGCCACGATGATCGAATGCGGCCTTATCGACCCTAAATATCGGATCGAAATTGAGGTAACAGCCTGCCATCCCGGCTGATTTCCGCATCACCGATCCCCGAACCCCGCTAGACCTTTGCGCGCCCTTGGTGCATACAGTTTCCAAATCTTCAGGAGACCTTCATGGGCATTCTCACTTCTCTTTTGCGCAGCGTGACCTGGTGGAACGGCCAGACGCTGAATACGCAGCTTTTTACCTGGCGCAAGGGCACCAAAGTGGGCGAGGATTCCCAGGGGAACATCTATTATCGCAACGCCGATGACAGCAGACGCTGGGTGATTTTCAACGGCGAGGCTGAAGCGTCCCGCGTGAACCCTGATTGGCATGGATGGCTGCACCATACCTGGGACGAGACGCCGCAAGACAGGCCGCTTGTGCACAAACCATGGGAAAAACCACATCAGGAAAACCTGACAGGTACCCCGCTGGCCTATGCGCCCGCCGGATCGATCCGCCGCGAAAAACCTGCGGACCGCGGCGATTACGAGGCATGGAGCCCGGAATAAGCCATGCGAGAAGACCTGCCCGAGATCATGGTGGGCGGTATCGTGATGGCCGCCGCGATTGGCTTTGCCGTCTATGCAGGTCAAGCGACTGGCCTGACAAGCGCGCGCGACAGCTATGCGTTAAAGGCCAGTTTCCGCAGCCTTGAAGGCATAGACATAGGCACAGATTTGCGGCTGGCGGGCGTCAAGATCGGCAAGGTCACCGATGTCGCGCTGAACCCCGACACCTATCGCGCCGATACGGTCGTCTCTGTGGCAAAGGGCATCGAAATCCCCGACGACAGCGCGCTGGTCGTATCGTCCGAAGGGCTGTTGGGGGGCAATTACATGGAAATCGTACCGGGAGGATCGCCGTTCTATTTCTCGGATGGCGATTTGG
>JBFGFW010000494.1:0-2143 GCA_041579395.1 Sulfitobacter sp. | reverse complement strand
TGACAAAGCCGCGTAATATGGCTCGCCCCACCTCCATCATCTCGGCGGCGATCAGAACATCGACATCGCCCGCCGACGGGGCAAGCGCGAACACGGGATGCTGGCCTGTATGCGGCACCATTTCCACATAGTAGATCGTGGCCCCAGTGCGCTGCGCGACACCCGCGACACTGGTGGCCTGCACATCATAGCCTTGGGCGCGCGCCAGCGATTCGATCCAGCCAGTCAGCACGCCACCGCCCTGCCCGCCCACAGCCATCACAGCCAGCTTGGTTATTTGTGCCATCGTTGGGTCTGCTGGCTTGGCTGAGAAAGGCACGTTCATCGCAGGGCCAGCCGCTTGGCGTCACGGCGCGATTGCAGCCAGCGGATCAATTTTCTTCGGGTGTTGGCGCGCCATGTCTCGAACCGGGGCGGATTGTGCACGACATCGGCCTGATAGAACGAAGGACACAAGATCGCCTCGTCCGCTACTTCGCCGCAATTTCCGCAGCCCACGCAAGTCTGATCGATATGGGCGACGGGATCATCGCGCAGAGGATCGTCAAGCTTTTTCAACGACAGTGACGGGCAACCGGACAGCCGGATACAGGCGTGATCGCCAGTGCAGATATCGGGGTCGACGCCAAAGCGCGGGATATCCACGCGGCGACCTTCGGCAATGGCCTTGGTCCGAAGCGGCTTTTCGCGGCGCTGCTTGTTCAGCATGCATTCAGACGACGCCACAATCACCTTTGGCCCGGCGTAATCCGTCGTCAGCGCCTCGCGCAGAACCTCGCGGACGCGGCCAACGTCATAGGTGCGGTCGATCTGCCGAATCCATTCGACGCCCACGCCCTTCAACGCCGCAGAAATCGGGTTGTTCGTCGATTTAGTGTCGTCTTTCGCCCGACTGGACAGCACGTCCTGGCCCCCCGTTGCCGCAGAGTAATAGTTGTCAACGATCACCGCGACAGTGTCTGATTTGTTGAACACCATGTTCCCGATCGAAGAACTCAATCCATTGTGCCAGAACCCCCCGTCGCCCAGGATTGAGATGGCGCGCCGTTCGCCACCCCCATCAAATGCCGCATTCGATGCTGGCCCAAGGCCATAGCCCATGGTCGCACCGCCGATTTCAAACGGGGGCAACGCCGCAAACAGGTGGCAACCGATGTCACCGCTGATCTGATGTTTGCCCAACTCTTGTTCAGTCAACTTCATCGCGGCAAAGATCGGACGTTCGGGGCAACCTGTGCAAAAACCCGGCGGGCGGATCGGCACCGTTTTCGACAGATCCGGGATTTGCGCCGCATCGGCGTTGGGCGCACGCACCTTGCCTGGCAGCATGTCGGGGGCAGCGACCTTGAGAAATGCGGTTACGCCATCCAGCATCACCTGACCGGTATATTCACCCGCCATCGGCAGCATGCCCTTGCCGTGCAAATTCACCGCACTGCGCGCCCTGTACAGAAAGCTGCCCAGTTGCTGTTCGATAAAATCGGGCTGACCTTCTTCGACGACCAGAACGTGGTCCTTACCCTGACAGAAGTGATCAAATTCGTCCCTAATCAAGGGATAGGTGACGTTCAACACATAAAGCGGCACGTCGCTGTTTCCATAGATATCGGCCAGTCCCAGCCGTTGCAGCGCCCGCACCACACCGTTGTACATGCCCCCCTGCACCACGATTCCAAGCGACGCGCGGTCGGGGCCGAAAACTTCGTTCAGCTTATTTTCGATGATGAACGCTTCGGCGGCGGGCCAGCGGTTCTTTATTTTGTCCTGTTCATGCAGATAGCTCATCGGGGGAAGGACCACGCGGGCGAAATCACTGCGCGGATTGGAAAGCGCATCCTTGACGCTCAGCGGCGGCGGGACGTTATCGCGCGTCTGGAAACTGCCGGTGACATGACAGGACCGGATGCGCACCATCAGCATGACGGGGGTATTGCTGGCCTCTGACAGGTCGAATCCGTCCTTTACCGCTTTGGTGATGCTGGGCAGGTTGGGGCGCGGGTCCAGCAGCCAAAACTGGGACTTCATCGCAAAAGCATGCGACCTTTCTTGCATGATCGACGATCCCTCGCCGTAATCCTCGCCGACGATCACCAGCGCACCGCCCGTGACGCCCGAGGAGCTGAGGTTGGCCAGCGCATCGGAC
>JBFGFW010000493.1:0-2153 GCA_041579395.1 Sulfitobacter sp. | reverse complement strand
CGTGGCGCAGTTGCAGGGGGCGGACCTCAGCTGGGCGCAGTTGCAGGGGGCGCACCTCAGTTGGGCACAGTTTGACGCTGCAACCTCCTTCAGCGCTGCTGCTCTCCGAGGTGCAGCGCTGATGGAGGTTGATCTTACAGAAACTACCCTAGAACCGGATCAACTCAAAACGATGTACGGCGATGCCAGCGTCACCTTACCCGGTGGGCACGGACCCGATCATGAAAGCTGGCCGGAACGCTGGAGCAAGGAGACGCTAGACTCGGATGATTTCCACACCAAGTGGCGCGCCTTCCAAGCTTCCATCGGCCAGGACCCCGACAACCCCACCTAAGCCCCCCACACCACACCACATCTGGCCCAAGCGATGCTAATCGGGCATAACGCCCGCAATGCGCTGACAGTGACTCGGATCCAAAGGACAGACCCATGCATGACATCAAAGCCATCCGCGAAAATCCGCACGCTTTTGACGCCGCCTTGGCGCGGCGCGGGGATGCGCCGGTGTCCGGGGACATCCTGAAGCTGGACGAGGCGCGGCGCGGCAAGATCAACGCGGCGGAAACGGCGCAGGCCGAGCAAAACAAGGCGTCAAAACTGGTCGGTGCAGCCAAGGCCAAGGGCGATGACGCCGAATTTGAACGCCTTCGCCAGCTGGTCAGCGACAAGAAGGCCAAAGTCACCGCCATGCAGGCCGAAGCCAAGGAATTGGACGCTAAGCTGGCCGACATGCTGGCGCGCATCCCCAACCTGCCCGCCGACGATGTGCCCGACGGGGCCGACGAGCATGACAACGTCGAGGTGAACCGCCGGGGCGATGTGCCGACCTTTGATTTCACCCCGAAAGAGCACTACGAGATCGCAGGCGTCGCATCGTCGATGGATTTCGACACGGCTGCGAAAATCTCGGGCGCGCGGTTTGTGCTGTTGTCGGGGGCCGTAGCGCGCATTCACCGCGCCTTGGCGCAGTTCATGCTGGACACGCACGTGGACGAAAACGGCCTGATCGAGACCAACCCGCCGGTACTGGTGCGAGACGAGGCGATGTACGGCACCGACAAGCTGCCGAAGTTCGGCGAAGACAGCTATCGCACCGATGACGGCATGTGGCTGGTGCCGACATCCGAAGTGCCGCTGACCTATATCGTCGCGGGCGAGGTGATCGACGAAAGCTATCTGCCGCGCCGCTACACCGCGCACACGCTGTGCTTCCGGTCGGAGGCCGGATCGGCGGGCCGCGACACGTCGGGCATGCTGCGCCAGCATCAGTTCGAAAAGGTCGAAATGGTGTCGATCACCCATCCCGACACGTCCGAAGACGAACAAAAGCGGATGCTGGGATGTGCCGAAGGTATCCTCGAAAAGCTGGGCATTCCGTTCCGCACAGTGCTCCTGTGTACCGGCGACATGGGTTTTGGCGCTCGGCGTACCTTTGACATCGAGGCGTGGCTGCCCGGACAGAACGCCTATCGCGAGATCAGTTCGGTTTCGACGACCGGCGATTTTCAGGCACGGCGGATGAATGCGCGGTTCAAGCCTGCAGATGGCGGAAAGCCGCAGTTCGTCCATACGCTGAACGGATCGGGACTGGCCGTGGGGCGTTGCCTGATCGCGGTGCTGGAAAATGGCCAGCAGGCCGATGGATCGGTCCGCTTGCCCGCAGCATTGGCCCCATATCTGGGAGGCAAGACGACGCTGGGGGCGGACGGCGCGCTGGCTTGATTGAAACCTGCGCCCCGCAGGCTAGGTCTGACTGGAATACTAATTGCCAAAGGATTACCAGATGGGAAGCTCCCGTTCGACCGTCGCCCTGTTGACGTTGCTGCTGGCCGTGGGTTTTGCCGCATCGCCGTTTCTGGCACCCAGCTTTAGCGGGTTCGACCCCGACCAGTTCCCGGTGCCGCAGGTCAATCCGTCGGTGCAGCCCGCAGGCTATGCGTTTTCGATCTGGGGCGTGATCTATGTGTGGCTGATCATCGGCATGGCGTGGGGACTGTTCAAAGCCCGCGATGATTTCGACTGGCACGACATGCGGGTGCCGTTGTGCGTGTCGCTGTTCGTGGGGTGCTTTTGGCTGGCGGTGGCGAACACCAGCCCGATCTGGGCGTCGGTGCTGATCTGGGTGATGCTGATCGGGGCACTTTTCGCGCTGT
>JBFGFW010000492.1:0-2162 GCA_041579395.1 Sulfitobacter sp. | reverse complement strand
TGGATTGGGCCCTGCCTTGCCGCAACCCGCCTTGGCAGAACGCCTGAACGACACCAAAGACGATGACCTGATCGAGGAATGCGCCCAGACAGCGCCAATTCTGGCACCCGTTTCCAGCCGGATCGAGACCTACGGAGGCGCGGCGCTGATCATCGACTACGGCGATTGGCGCTCTCAGGGGGATACGCTGCAGGCCATGCGCGATCACCGACCCGCCGACCCACTGGCCGATCCGGGCAACTGCGATCTGACCGCCCATGTAGATTTTGAAAAGCTGGCCATTGCGGCTGCCCCCGCCCGCCATACCCGCGTGACAGCCCAAGGGGTGTTTCTGGAACGGTTGGGCATCACACCGCGTGCGCAGACTTTGGCCAAGACGCTGACCAGCCCGGCCCTGGATGCGCATATTGCCGCACATCGGCGCTTGACGCACCCGTCAGATATGGGACACCTGTTCAAGGTGATGGGCCTTTATCCGACAACGCAATCCCCGCCACCCGGATTGGAACCATGACCCTTGAAATCCTGACCTCTGACAGTCTGGGCGCAGTGCGCCACGGTTTCTTTACCCGGCGCGGCGGCGCGTCTTCCGGCGTCTTTGCCGGGCTGAACTGCGGAAGTGGCAGTTCCGATCAGAGCGAAATTGTCGCCATCAACCGTGCCCGTGTCGCCGATGCGATGGGGGTGACCCCCGACAGGTTGGTGGGCGTCCATCAGATCCATTCAGCCATCGCCGTTACCGTCGATGGGCCACCGGCCAAAAAGCCGCGCGCCGATGCGTTGGTGACTGCGACGCCCGGCCTAGCCCTGTCCGTCCTGACCGCAGATTGCCAGCCCGTCCTTTTTGCGGACACCAAGGCGCGGGTGATCGGCGCGGCGCACGCCGGGTGGCGCGGTGCGCTGGACGGTGTGTTGACGGCAACGGTAGATGCGATGGTGTCCCTGGGGGCCAAGCGTGAAGACATCACTGCCGTCATCGGGCCTTGCATCAGCCAGCGCGCCTATGAAGTAGGCCCCGAGTTTATCGATAGTTTTCTGGCCGAAGACCCCGACTTTGCCCGCTACTTCGCAAACGGAGAAGGCGATCGGTTGCAATTCGACCTTCCAGGGTTTGGCTTGAACCGATTGCGGGCGGCCGGTGTCGGCCATGCGGAATGGACGCATCACTGCACCTACAGCGACCCCGACCGCTTCTATTCCTACCGCCGCACGACCCACGCCAAAGAGGCTGATTATGGTCGCCTGATCGCAGCGATTACGCTGTAACGGGGCAGATTTTGGCAGAATTACGACCAACCTGCGCCACGGTATTGCCCCAAATCCGCAGAATTTGACCCGCTTCAGCGCCGCTTGCCCTCTACAGACAGCCCGCCCACGATGGCAAATAGCCAACAAAACAAGGGCACTGGCGCGAATGGGGCAGGTTTGCCGCAAACGCGCTGACATTCGTTCCGATTTTTTGAAAACAAATTGCGCTTTGCCGCAACACGGCCCGATTGCCTGTTCATATTAAATTGTAACGAAAGGGCGAACGCCCACTTAGAACAGGATAGAGATCATGAAAACCAACACACGCTTCGTCAAATCCGTTGTTGAAACCGCCGCCAAAGACAGCACGGTGATGCCGTGGGCCCGCGGCGCGCGTCGTGCAGCTTTCATCGCCAAGCGCACCGCGTCACAGACAAAGCGCAAGTCGGCCTAAGTCTTCTTTGATGCCATGACGGTATCTGCATCTGTATTCTTAGGTGCAATAAAAGTGACCCGCCCTTTTTCTGGGGCGGTTTCGGGCATTTAGATGGCGCTGGACCTTCACTGGGGCCGAAACGCACATTCTGAATATCGTCCATTAACACGTTGATTGCATAGGGTTCGGTTAGGGACCGACACAGCTGACTTAAAGACGAAAGATTTCACATGACATCGCGTGCAGCCTCATCGATTGTATCAAGACGTGTGTATCCCTCTGCCAGACCCACGCCGGGGCTTTCTTATGGAGCATCACAAAATGGGCGGGCGCATATGAAATCGGACCATCCCCTGCGCAGCTACGAAATCGTGGCGCAACGTCCTGACGGTTCTGTCTTTATCGGGCAAGACCGCGCGCCTGCGATTACGCTGTTTGAGAACGCCTTTTCCGCTTTCGCTCATGGCACGTTGATAGA
>JBFGFW010000491.1:0-2164 GCA_041579395.1 Sulfitobacter sp. | reverse complement strand
TTCAAGCTCGGCCCCTTCGATGTCCATCAGCAGTACCTTTGGCTTGATCTGTTTTTTGATCGTTGCCCATTTTACGACCGGCACAGAGACTTTTTCGGCGCGGTCCATGCCCTTGGTGATCGTCATGCCCGAGCCCAGGAAATTACCGCGGATATAGAAGTCGACGGCTTTAGGCGGCGTCGGCTCTGACAACACGATCTTGTTTCGAACCTCGATCCGGCTGGCCAGACCGTTGTGTTTGTACAGGGCGGTGATGTGGTCGATCAGCTTGTGATTTGCCTCGAACGAAACAATGCGGGCGGGCGCGCAATTCTTGGCTGCAACCGCGCCGACAATGCCGGCCCCTGCCCCCATTTCAACAACCTTGTCGCCCTTTTGAATAAACTTGAGCGCCGATAACACTTCGCGGCGCTCGTAGCTGCCTTCGGCCATGTTGTTGATCATCGTGGGACCCAGATGCGGTGCCTCGGGCACTTCGACACCGTGATAGGTCGCGACGATCTTGGTTTTGGTGGTTGTCATTGCTCTGCTCAATCTGCTGACGCCCTGACGGGTCTATATTTTGTGCAATTAAACACCGCAAAGCCGTTTTAAGCAACGTTTAGATGCTCGCCGCCGCCAATGTCGGGTTTGAAATGACCGAATTGACTGTGCAAAGACCATCGTCGGACTATATCAAAAACTGGTCTTCCGCGAGCAGACGGCGTTATCAGGTTGCGCCTGATAGATGCCCTGCCCCGATGGGCACGCAAAATTCTGGCCCCTATGTCAAGCGGTGGGGTCGCCAATCCAGCAAAGGTATCGTTTATGCCCCTTCAAACCACCTTGAACGTCAACGGGCAGGATCATCATCTTGACGCCGACCCGCGCACATCCCTGCTGGATGCCCTACGCCATCATCTGGGTCTGACCGGGTCGAAAAAAGGCTGTGATCATGGTCAATGCGGGGCCTGCACCGTCATCGTCAACGGGCGTCGGATCAATGCCTGCCTGACGCTGGCCTGCATGCATGATGGCGATGAAATCACCACGATCGAGGGGCTGGGAACGCCCGATAAGTTGTCGGCCCTGCAGGACGCCTTTGTGCGTCACGACGGGTTTCAATGCGGGTATTGCACTGCCGGGCAAATCTGTTCCGCCACAGCAATGCTGGACGAAGTCCGGGATGGTTGGCCATCCAATGTGTCCGACAGCATCGACGGCACCGTCGATCTGACCGATGCGGAAATTTCCGAACGGATGAGCGGAAACCTCTGCCGTTGTTCGGCCTATCCGGGCATCGTCAACGCGATCAGGGATGTCGGGGAAGGGGAACAATCATGAAGGCATTTGACTATCTAAGGGCGACCTCGCGCGCTGACGCCACTGCACATGCGCAGGCAGGTGCGACCATAATCGCGGGCGGCACCAATTTGCTGGACCTGATGAAGCTTGAGGTGATGGCACCTGACACCCTGATCGACATCAACCGTTTGGACCTGCAGACGATCGCGCGCACTGACAAAGGCGGTTTGCGCATCGGTGCGTTGGTGACCAATTCGGATCTCGCGGCCCACGCCGACGTACGCCGCGAGTACGAAGTGTTGTCGCGCGCCCTGCTGGCCGGCGCATCGGGCCAATTGCGCAACAAGGCAACCACTGGCGGCAACCTGCTGCAGCGTACAAGATGCGCGTATTTCTACGACACCGCGATGCCGTGCAACAAACGCGAACCTGGTTCGGGCTGCCATGCCATCGACGGGTTCAACCGGATCCTCGCCATTCTGGGGACCAGCGATCACTGCATCGCCACACATCCGTCTGACATGGCCGTCGCAATGATGGCGTTGGAGGCAACCGTCGAGGTGGAAACTGCCGGCGGCGACACGCGGATGATCGCGCTGGATGATTTGTACTGCCTGCCGGGCGACACACCCCATATCGAAACAGTGCTGAAGCCCGGCGATCTGATCACCGCCGTCATCCTGCCCCCGCAATCCAAGGCGACCCACATTTACCGCAAGGTGCGCGACCGATCATCCTATGCCTTTGCACTGGTTTCGGTGGCCGCCGTGATCACGATGAAAGACGACAAGATTGCATCCGCGCGTCTGGCGTTTGGTGGGTTGGCCCCCAAGCCGTGGCGTGATCGCGGGGTCGAAAACATCCTGATCGACCAAGTCCC
>JBFGFW010000490.1:0-2165 GCA_041579395.1 Sulfitobacter sp. | reverse complement strand
CGTCTGCGTATAATTCAGGGATGATTGTCTGTTTTTTTTCTGCATATCTCGACAGCTTCATCTGCATGATAGTCTCCAAAATCCTTCCCATTTTGGCGATGATTCACTCTATTGGCTTTGTCAGTACATCGGTGGACTTAAAAAATCTTGCCAGCTCTCACTCATCCAAATTTTACACGCTCCACCAATAGATCACTTTGCAGGAGTGTGGCGGGGGATCGCACATGCGTTGCCGAACATCGACCAAAACACACAATGTGCGCGCATCACTTGTGCGTCAGAAGGCGTCTGGCCCTGGTCGTTACGGCAACGTTATCTGCGCAAACATGATCACATGTTACAGAAATCAACATCATTCCAATAAAGCGTAACATTTAAGTTGCGGCGAATCGGGACTATCCATAGGATCATGAATTAAGGGAGAGTTTCATGGACGCTTTTATATGTGACGCGCAGCGCACACCTATTGGTCGCTTTGGCGGGGCTTTGTCTGCTGTTCGGGCGGATGATTTGGCGGCGGTGCCGATTGCCGCGCTGATGGCGCGCAATCCTTCGGTAGATTGGTCCAAGGTGGATGACGTTATTTTCGGCTGCGCCAACCAGGCAGGCGAAGACAATCGCAACGTGGCGCGGATGGCCGCACTGCTGGCGGGGCTGCCGGTGGATGTGCCGGGTGCCACGATCAACCGGTTGTGTGCATCCGGGATGGATGCGGTCGGGGCTGCAGCAAGGGCGATCAAGGCGGGCGATATGGATCTGGCGATTGCCGGCGGTGTCGAAAGCATGACCCGCGCGCCTTTCGTGATGCCCAAGGCGGAAACCGCGTTTTCGCGGGGCAATGCGGTCTATGACACCACCATTGGCTGGCGTTTCGTGAACCCCAGGATGAAGGCGCAATACGGCGTCGAATCGATGCCTGAAACCGGTGACAATGTCGCCGCCGACTATGACGTGAGCCGCGCAGATCAAGATGCCTTTGCCAAGCGCAGCCAAGACCGTTGGGAGGCGGCAGACAAAGCAGGCATCTTCGCAGACGAAATCGCGCCGGTCTCTATCCCGCAGCGCAGGGGTGACCCGATCATGTTTGACCGCGACGAACACCCGCGCCCCGGCACGTCGATGGATGCTTTGGCGAAGCTGCGACCGATCAATGGCGCTGATCTGACGGTGACTGCTGGTAATGCGTCGGGCGTGAACGACGGGGCTGCGGCGATGCTGATGGCTTCCGAATCCGCAGCGACTCAGCATGGCCTAATCCCGATCGCGCGCGTCGTTGGGATTTCCGCTGCCGGTGTGGAACCGCGGGTGATGGGCATCGGCCCGGTGCCTGCCAGCCAAAAGGTGTTGGCCCGTGCCGGCCTGACCATCGACCAGATGGATGTGATTGAATTGAACGAGGCGTTTGCCAGCCAAGGCATTGCCACCCTGCGCGCGCTTGGCGTGGCCGACGACGCGCCTCATGTGAATGCGAATGGTGGTGCGATTGCCATCGGTCACCCGCTGGGCATGTCTGGTGCACGGCTGGTGATGACTGCGGCGCTGCAACTGAAACGCACCGGGGGGCGCTATGCGCTTTGCACCATGTGTGTGGGCGTGGGCCAGGGCGTCGCAATCATTCTGGAGCGCGCGAACTAGGTCAGGATACCCCCTGAAAGGATCTGAACGATGTATGCACAGATGATCAAGTCCACCGGGGAAGGCGTCAAATCCCTGGACGAGATGGACCCGCAGGAACGCGCCTTTCAAGAACGGATCGACGCGGGTGGCAAGATTGAACCGAAGGATTGGATGCCCGACGGCTATCGCAAGAACCTGATCCGCCAGATCGGCCAGCACGCGCATTCCGAAATCGTCGGTCAATTGCCCGAAGGCAACTGGATAACCCGCGCGCCCACGCTTGAGCGCAAGGCGATCTTGCTGGCCAAGGTGCAGGACGAGGCGGGGCACGGGCTTTACCTCTATTGCGCGGCCGAAACACTGGGCGTGAGCCGCGACCAGATGACCCGCGATCTGTTGTCGGGCAAGATGAAATACAGCTCGATCTTCAATTATCCAACGCTCACCTGGGCCGACATGGGTGCCGTTGGCTGGCTGGTTGATGGTGCGGCGATCATGAACCAGGTGCCGCTGCAACGAACGTCCTATGGCCCCTATGCGCGTGCGAT
>JBFGFW010000489.1:0-2175 GCA_041579395.1 Sulfitobacter sp. | reverse complement strand
GGTATCTGGCGCGCCTGGAACTGCAATCGGGCGGCGTCATCGGTGCGACCATTCCGGGCATTCCCGTGGTCCTGACCGGGCGCAGCACAAGCTTGGGCTGGGGTCTTACGTCGTCCTATACCGACGATCAGGACGTCTATATCGAAGAACTGAACCCCGACAACAGCGAGGAATACCGCACGCCCGACGGTTTCAAACCCTTCGTCAAACGCGCCTCGATCATTACGGTCAAGGATGCCGATCCGATCACGCTGACCCTGCGCTGGACCGATAACGGCCCGGTGATGCCCGGCAGCCACTATAACCTTGCCAGCATCACGCCCGCTGGCCACGTCGCCACGGTCAACTGGACGGCCCTTAGCCCTGCGGATACGTCGGTCGCTGCGGCCATGGCTTTGATGGAGGCGAAATCCGTCGCGGAAGGCATCGCCGCCGGGGCCGGCTATATCGCGCCATCGCAAAATGTGACGCTTGTCGACCGCGACACGGTCGCGCTAAAAACCATCGGTACCTTGCCTGCCCGCGACGTCGCCCACCAGACCAATGGGCGGATGCCTACCCAAGGGTGGATGGCGCAGAATCGCTGGCAGGGCAGCCTGCCCTACGCGTCAAACCCCGAATTCGTGTCGCCCCGGGGTGGTATTCTGGGCAACACCAACAACAAGACCGTGGATCGGCCGTTCCCCAGCCACGTCTCCTATCTTTGGGGCGACACGCAGCGCATTCAGCGCTGGCGCAACCTGATGCAGCGCCGACAGGTCCACACCCGCGACAGCTTTATCGAGGCGCAGCTGGATACGGTCAGCTTCACCGCGCGCACCCTGCTGCCGCTGATCGGGTCGGAACTGTGGTTCACCGGCGAAGCCGCCCCCGAAGGCACCCCCGAACGGCAGCGCCAGCGCGCGCTGATCCTGCTGGCGGGTTGGTCGGGCGAGATGAACGAGCACCTGCCCGAACCGCTGATCTATGCCGCATGGGTGCGCGCGCTGCAGGCCCGATTGATCCAGGATGAACTTGGCCCGCTGGCGCAGGAATTCGACCACGTCGAGCCGCTGTTCATCGAGCGGGTGTTCCGCGATGTCGAAGGCGCGTCGATCTGGTGCGATGTGCTGCAATCGGCACCAAGGGAAACGTGCCCCGACATGGCGCGTCTGGCGTTGGACGATGCGCTGATCTGGATCGATGAAACTTGGGGGGGGCAGTTGGAATCTCTCCGCTGGGGCGACGCGCACCAAGCCACACATGACCACCAGACATTGGGAAAGGTGCCGGTGCTGCGTTACTTCATGAACATCCGCCAATCGACCTCCGGGGGCGACAATACGCTGCTGCGCGGCCGGACCAAAGGCACCGATCCGGATCCGTTCTTCAACGTGCACGGTGCGGGCTACCGCGGGGTCTATGATTTCGCTGACCCTGACTCGTCGGTCTTCGTCACTTCGACGGGGCAATCGGGCCACTTCCTGTCGCGCCACTATGACGATCTGGCCCAGCTATGGCGGCGCGGTGAATATATCCCGATGTCGCTGGACGAAGGTCTAGCCCGTGCCGCATCTGTCGGCTTGACCCGTCTGATCCCCGCGCAGCCATGAACCGGGTTATTCTGTTCAATAAACCCTTCGGGGTTCTGTCGCAATTTACCGACAAGGGCACCGAGGGATCAGCCCGCCCGACACTCTCCGCCTATATCGACGAAAAAGGGTTCTATCCCGCAGGTCGGCTTGACCGCGACAGCGAAGGGTTGATGGTGCTGACGGACAGTGGCGCAATACAGGCGCGCATATCGCACCCGAAATACAAGCGACCCAAGGTCTATTGGGTTCAGGTCGAAGGCACGCCAGACGCTGCGGCTCTGGATGCGCTGCGCAGTGGTGTCGCGCTCAAGGATGGCAAAACCGCCCCCGCCAAAATCCGTCAGATCGACGCACCTGCAGGACTATGGGACCGCGACCCACCGGTCCGATTTCGTAAATCTGTCCCCGATGCCTGGCTTGAAATCATAATCACCCAAGGCCGCAACCGTCAGGTTCGGCGCATGACCGCCCATGTGGGCCTGCCCACCTTGCGCCTGATCCGCGCCCAGATCGGTGATTGGCACTTGAATGCGCTACGTCCAGGCGCGTGGCGCTTTGCCTCTGAAACCGGGCAGTAATTCCAAATGGATCAAAATCCCGG
>JBFGFW010000488.1:0-2185 GCA_041579395.1 Sulfitobacter sp. | reverse complement strand
CGCCAACGCACGCGCCTCTGGCCGGTCAATATTCGCTGACTGACCCGCGTTTATGCAGCGACGGTAACGTCTCTTGAAACGACCTGTTAGGGTACTCATGCCCTGCCTTGCTCTTTGGAGATGATCATGAATGTACCTGCGACCGGTGCCCTTCGCGCGCCCAAACCATCCAACTTTGACGAAGCTGCCGATTACATCTGGAACAACAGCTTTGACAAGCCGACCCTTGTTGTCAGCCGAGAGCGTGTCGGTGTGCAATATGATGCGCTAAGCGCCGGTTTGGGCAATGCGCACATACACTATGCCGTCAAAGCCAACCCAGCCCCTGAAATCATCCGCCTGCTGGTCGAGCGTGGATCGGGCTTTGATGCCGCGTCGCGCCAAGAGATTGAATTGTGCCTGTCGCAGGGTGCCGACCCCAAGAATATTTCCTTTGGCAACACCATCAAACGCGGTGTTGATATTGCGTTTGCACACTCCATCGGCGTGACCCTGTTTGCCGCCGATTGCGAGCCCGAGTTGGACAAGATCGCGGCCCATGCCCCCGGCGCGCGGGTTTATATCCGCCTGATCGTCGAAAATTCGCTGGCCGACTGGCCGCTGACCCGCAAGTTTGGCTGCGCCGATACCCTGCTGCCATCGCTGCTGGATTATGCGAAATCCGTGGGCCTTGTGCCCTATGGGTTGTCCTTTCACGTCGGATCGCAGACCCGCCGCGCCGAATACTGGAACCCGGTTCTGGATCAGGTTGCACCGCTGTGGCATGCCGCCAAAGCGGCCGGCCACGACCTGCAACTGTTGAACCTTGGCGGCGGTTTCCCCGCCTATCACGGCGATGCTGTCGACGCGCCGCACACCTACGCGGCTGCCGTCATGAAAGCCGTGACCGAACGCTTTGGCCATATTCCGATCGTCATGGCCGAACCGGGCCGCGGCATGGTTGCCGAGGCCGGGCATATCGCTGCCGAAGTCATGCTGGTGTCGCGCAAATCAGTCGAGGCGACGCGCCGTTGGGTCTATCTGGACATCGGCCGTTTTTCTGGTCTGGCCGAGACCGAAGGCGAGGCGATCCGCTACGAATTCGTGACTGCCCATGACGGGCAGGAGACCGGCCCATGCGTTCTGGCTGGTCCGTCGTGCGATTCTGCGGATATCCTGTATGAAAAGATCCCAGTAGAACTGCCGCTCGTGCTACGCGATGGCGACAAGATCATGATCAAGAACTGTGGTGCCTACACCAGCTCTTATAGCTCGGTTGGCTTCAACGGGTTTCCGCCGCTGGATGTGCTGGTTCTGTAAAGAACCGATTACGTCGCGCGGGAAGGGCCGTCTGCTTTGGGAGGAGCAGGCGGCCTGTTAATGTCCGGCCTTTGGAACGTTGGGCCAAGATGCCGGAAACTCTTGACTTCCCCGGCATCAAACGGTGTACCTGCCCCGAACATTTCAAGCCCTAGGAAGGGACCCGTCATGCATCCTTATCGCAGCCACACATGCGCCGATCTGACCAAAGAAAACGTGGGCGACAAGGTGCGCCTGTCCGGTTGGGTACACCGCGTGCGCGACCATGGCGGCATCCTGTTCATCGACTTGCGCGATCACTACGGCATGACGCAGGTGCTGTGCGACCCGGATTCGGCTGCTTTTGCCGATGTCGAAAAAGTCCGGTCGGAATGGTGCATCCGCATCGACGGCGAAGTAAAGGCGCGCGCCGATGATCTGGTGAACCCCAAGATTCCAACCGGCGAAATCGAAGTGTTCGTCCGCGACATCGAAGTGTTGGGCGCGTCAAAAGAGCTGCCGCTCCAGGTGTTCGGCGATCAGGAATACCCCGAGGAAACGCGCCTGCGGTACCGGTATCTGGACCTGCGCCGCGAAAAGATGCAGGCGAACATGGTGCTGCGGTCCGACGTGGTTGCCTCCATCCGCCAGCGCATGTGGGATAAGAAATTCAAGGAATTTCAGACCCCGATCATCACCGCATCGTCCCCCGAAGGCGCGCGCGATTTCCTGGTACCGTCGCGTCTGCACCCCGGCAAGTTTTACGCGTTGCCCCAAGCCCCCCAGCAGTTCAAACAGCTGTTGATGGTGTCGGGCTTTGACAAGTATTTCCAGATCGCGCCGTGTTTCCGCGATGAAGACCCGCGTGCCGACCGGTCGCCCACCGACTTTTACCAGCTTGACCTTG
>JBFGFW010000487.1:0-2198 GCA_041579395.1 Sulfitobacter sp. | reverse complement strand
TCTGGCCGCATCTCGACGCCGGAACTCAGCAATGAACGGATCGAAGAACTGGCGGCACTGCGGGCGCTGATCGAGGTGGAACTGGCCAGCCGCGCCTTGCCCCGTGCGCACTTCGCTTTGATCGAACGGCTGCAAACCATCAACAACGCCGTGTCAGATGCCGTGTCTCACCGGGATGGGGTTGGGTATATCCGCGCCAATCTTGAATTTCATCGCACGCTTTATCTGCGCGCGCAGGCACCCGCGATGCTGGCCATGGCCGAAACCGTCTGGCTGCAGATGGGGCCAACGATGCGTGCGCTTTACGGGCGTCTGGGCCGCACGGAACCGCCACATTTCCACAAGCTGATCATCGCGGCCCTGCGCGCCGGGGATGAACCCGGCCTGCGACTCGCCGTGCGCACCGATGTCACGCAAGGATTGCGCATGCTCGCGACGTAGCGCGGAAACTTCCAAATTGGCCAGTGGGTTTTGCTGTCTTAGAAAACAGGCAGGCGGCGATCAGGCCGCCAAACCCTTGCTGCCCAGATCCAGAAACTTCTTGCGCCGGTCATCTACCAACGTCTTCGGATCCATGCCGCTCAGGTCTTTCAGCATAGACGCAATGGCCTTGCCGACCGATTCGATTGCAGCTTGCGGATCCCGGTGGGCCCCGCCGCGCGGCTCTGCGATGATCCGGTCATTCACACCCAGCTGTTTCAGGTCTTGCGCCGTCAGGCGCAGCGCTTCGGCGGCTTCGCGCATCTTGTCGGCGTCCTTCCACAGGATAGAGGCGCAGCCTTCGGGCGAGATCACCGAATAGACCGAATGCTCCAACATCGCGACACGGTTTGCGGTGGCAAAGGCCACGGCCCCCCCCGATCCGCCTTCACCGATAATCACGGACACCAGCGGCACACCGATCTGCAGGCATTTTTCCGTCGCACGCGCGATTGCTTCGGATTGGCCACGCTCTTCGGCCCCTTTGCCGGGATAGGCACCGGGCGTGTCGACCAGCGTGATCACCGGCAGGCCGAATTTGCTTGCCAGTTCCATCAGACGCACCGCCTTGCGATAGCCTTCGGGCCGCGCCATGCCGAAATTCCGCTCGATCCGGGATTTGGTATCGTTGCCTTTCTCGTGGCCGATCACGACGACCGGCTGATCCTGAAACCGTGCCAGCCCGCCCATGACCGCATGGTCATCGGCAAAGTTGCGGTCCCCGGCCAGCGGGGTGTAATCCGTGAACAGCGCCTCGATGTAATCCTTGCAGTGGGGCCGGTCGGGATGGCGTGCGACCTGACATTTGCGCCACGGGGTCAGTGACTTGTAGAGATCGTCTAGGATCTGACTTGCCTTGGCATCCAGCGCTTTTGTCTCGGCGCTCATGTCCATTCCCTCGGACGTCCGTGCCAGGGCGCGCAGCTCTTCGGCCTTGCCCTCGATCTCGGCCAGGGGTTTTTCGAAATCCAGATACTGTGTCATCGCCTGCTCCGCGTTTGTTCTGATGCTGTATGGCGCTGATTTGTCACCTTTGCAACGCAGCCGGTTTAGGGCGATGGCCACAAAACCGGGATCAACGTGGACAGCAACAGCAGCGCCATTGTCACGTTGAAGGCGCGCAATCTGCGCGGATTGGTCAGAAACCGCGCCATCTGCCCGCCCATCGCAGTCCAGACCGTGACCGACGGAACCGCCACCACAGCCACCACGACCGTTGCAAGCACCAAGGGGCCGAACCCCGCCGCCGGGACATAGATCGTCAGAATGCTCAGCCCGAAAGCCCAGGCCTTGGGGTTCACCCACTGGAAACCGGCGGCCTGTAGAAAACTCAGTGGTTTACCATCGACCTTGCCCTGCGTCACAGGCGCTGCCGTGGCGATCTTAAAGGCGAGATACGCAAGATATGTCAGGCTCAAGACCTTCAACACCGAATAGATGATCGGAAAAGCGTCAAAGACCTGGATCAATCCCAGCCCCACCAACAACAGCATGGCCATGAACCCAAATGTGATGCCCAACATATGCGGCAACGTCCGCACAAAGCCAAAGTTGGCACCTGATGCCATCAGCATCAGGTTATTGGGCCCCGGCGTCAAAGAAGTGATCAGCGTAAAAAGCGCCAGCGCGGAAAGGGCATCATAGGTCATGCCGCTGTCATGCCTCAGCGGCAATGGCGTGCCAAGCCCCCATTCTCTGGCTTGTAAGTATCCCGGGGG
>JBFGFW010000486.1:0-2200 GCA_041579395.1 Sulfitobacter sp. | reverse complement strand
GCGAGGGGCGGGTGTTGGCGCGCCAACAGGAATGTTTTGGCGCGCTTGTGCTGGATGACCGCGCCTGGTCCGATGCGCCGCCCGAAGATGTGGCGCACGCGATGCTGGACGGCGTGCGCCAGTTGGGGCTGATGCCCGGAAAAGCCGCCGCGCTGTTTCTGACGCGGGCGCGGTTGATGGGCAATGATTTCCCGAATTTCAGCGAGGCGGGCCTGATGGAGACCGTCGATGACTGGCTGCTGCCGCATCTGATCGGCGTACGCAGCACCGGCGATTGGAAAAGCTATGACCTGCTGCCTGCGCTGACCGCTCGCCTATCGTGGGACCAGCAGCAGGCGCTGGACAAGGCAGCACCTGCGCATTTCGTGACGCCGCTGGGGCGCAAGCTGGCCATCGATTACGAAGGCGCGCAGCCGCAGATTGCATTGCGCCTGCAAGAGGTGTTCGGCGTCACCCGCCACCCGATGATCGCGGGGCAACCCTTGCAGGTGACGCTGCTGTCACCCGCACAGCGACCCGTTCAGGTCACAACCGATCTGCCGGGGTTTTGGGCCGGGTCTTATGCCGATGTGCGCAAGGACATGCGCGCGCGCTATCCCCGCCATCCCTGGCCGGAAGATCCGACCTTGGCCGATCCGACCCTGCGGGCCAAACCGCGCGGCACCTGATGAAATGTCAGCCTGCGCGCTGTTTTTCCAAGGACTGACCCGCCAACACAAGCAGCCCGCCCGCGATGGCCCAGTTCTTGACGAAGATCGACATCTGCCAAGGATCTTCCGGCAGGAGATGGAAAACGCTGGTAAAAACGCAGTAGACCGCCAAGGCATAGCTGACAGGTACCAGCCAAAGGCCAGCAATCAGGCACAACGCCGCAATGCCGTTAAATATCATCGCGGGCCACACCAGAAAGACGGGCAATCCCCAATCAGCAAGCAGGTCCTGCGCCGCCTCCGGGTGGATCAGTTTCTGAATGCATCCGGCAACAAAAAGGGCCGCCAAAAGAAGGCGGCCCAAATAAGTCGTTGTTCGAATGGGTGTCACGTCAAGCGGCGGCTGGCATGAACGTCATGGCGACGCCGTTGATACAGTGCCGTTTGCCGGTCGGCGCGGGACCATCGTCAAAGATGTGGCCCAGATGCCCGCCGCAGCGGTCGCAATGCACTTCGGTGCGGACAAAGAAAAGTTTGCGGTCCTTCATGGTCTCGACGGCGTCGTCCAGAGGCGCATAGAAGCTGGGCCAGCCGGTGCCACTGTCAAACTTCGTCTCAGAGCTGTAAAGCGCCTGATCACAGCCTTTGCAGTGATACAAACCGGCGCGCTTTTCATCGTTCAGCGGGCTGGAAAAGGGCCGTTCTGTCCCGCCTTCGCGCAGGACCGCATAGGCGTCTGCCGACAGGATTTTGCGCCATTCATCGGGCGTATATGTCACTTCAAAGTTGCCTTTGGCCACATTCGCGGCCTGTACCGGCGCGGCGAAAGCAAACGGTGATGCACCAACCATTAGACTGCCATATTTCAGGAAATCGCGACGTCTCATGTGTCCTCCGATCGGGTCGTACTGGGGGCTTGGAAAATAGGCCGCCGGGAGCGCAATAATCGCAGCAGCCCGGCGGTTACTCGTTAAAAAACACAGTGCGTGTCTGTACTCTGTAAACTGGTAAAACGGCTAATCGTTCCGAAAAAACTTCTACTCGTCAAAACACACAGCGTTTCGGGCCACTGTCATCCCCGACAGCGCCCCCGCTGCTAAGCAAGGCCTCTGTGCGAGACTGCAGTATGTACGCTTTGCCATGACAAAAGGTTTCAGTCTGGGGGGATAAAAAAATCTCATTTCGCCAGATTCGTTGAAAACTAAAGACAAAAACATTTGTCTGAATGAACGGAACTTAAAGCTCGGTTATCGCCCCAGCGGCCAGGACATCACCCGTAGGTTCCCCGGTCGGAGAGCCGCCAATCGGTTCATCCGTTATGGCCAACGTGATCTGGGCGGCCTGACTGCGCAGCGCTTCGGGTACCAGGATGCGCGCGACTTCTCCGTCTGGCAAAACGCCAAGCGATACCGGGGCCTGACCCCCTCGACGTTGTCCAGGATCCATTTGATCTTGGTGCCGGAGAAGTAGGTCGCCAGCGGGAGCCCTACCTTTTGCTTGAAGCGCTCCACGCCGCCGTCTTTGGCCAGCTCATCGACGATGCCCTGCGT
>JBFGFW010000485.1:0-2213 GCA_041579395.1 Sulfitobacter sp. | reverse complement strand
GGTTGTCGCTGATGCCGGGCTCTTCGAACCACGCTTCGATCTGTCCGTCATTGACGATCGCCGCATAGCGCCAGCTGCGCGCGCCAAAGCCGAGGTTGTCTTTGGCCACCAGCATGCCCATGCGGCGGGTGAACTCGCCGGACCCATCAGGGATCACGTCGATGTTCTGGACGCCCTGCATCTCTTTCCACTTGTTCATGACAAAGCTGTCGTTGACCGACAGGCAGTAGATGCCGTCAATGCCATGCTCTTGGAAAGCGGCAAAATTATTCTCAAAGCCAGGCAGCTGGTAGGTGCTGCATGTCGGCGTGAAGGCACCGGGGAGAGAGAACAGGACAACGCGCTTGCCCTTGAAGAAATCATCGCTGGTCTTGTCTTCCCAGCGGAAGGGGTTGGAGCCTTCGATGCTTTCGTCGCGCACGCGCGTTTTGAAGGTGACATTGGGGACATTGATACCGGGTTTCATCGCGTCTCTCTTTCTCGGATTGGATTCTTTGAGGCTTGGTAGCCCATATAGGGTGCCTGATCAACTCACGCAATGCTGCAGCTGCATTGTAACTTTCCGGTTAGAAAACAACGCGCTAAATCAGGGGAATGGGGTGATGCCGCTGGTGCATGGCTGCCTTGTTCTGAGGGCGCATCCTGTAGGTGGTCATCGGGCCATGGACTATGATAAACAGGCCGCGACACAATGATCAGAGGCCCCCGATGCGCGATCTGAAGATACCCGAACAGCGCCACCCCGAAAAGGCGCGCAAGCCTGACAACGCCCAGCCGAAAAAGCCAAGCTGGATCAGGGTCAAAGCGCCCGGCGGCAAGGGCTATGCCGAGACCGCGCGCATTATGCGCGACAACAAGCTGACCACGGTCTGCGAAGAGGCGGGCTGCCCGAATGTTGGCGAATGCTGGTCTCAGGGTCATGCCACGATGATGATCATGGGCGAGGTTTGTACACGCGCCTGCACCTTCTGCAACATCGCTACAGGTAAGCCTCCAGAGGATCTCGATGTGTTTGAGCCGGGCCGTGTGGCCGATGCGGTTGCCAAACTGGGGTTGAACCACGTCGTCATCACTTCGGTCGACCGCGACGATATCAAAGATGGCGGGGCCGAGCATTTTGCCCAAACCATCCGCGCCGTGCGCCACCGCAGCCCCGACACGACGATTGAAATCCTAACGCCCGATTTCATCCGCTGCGGCCCTGAAGCCCTTGAAAAGGTTGTCGAAGCGCGTCCGGATGTGTTCAACCACAACCTTGAAACCGTCCCCGGCCTTTACCCCGAAGTGCGCCCCGGCGCGCGTTACTTCCATTCTCTGCGCCTGCTTCAGCGGGTGAAGGAACTGGACCCGTCGATGTTCACCAAATCAGGCATCATGGTGGGCTTGGGTGAGGATCGGCAATCGGTCATTCAGGTGATGGAAGACATGCGCGCCGCTGACATCGACTTCCTGACCATTGGCCAATACCTGCAGCCGACGCCGAAACACCACGCGCTGGACCGTTTTGTCACGCCGGAGGAGTTCACCTCCTACGAAAAGGCGGCCTACGGCAAGGGCTTCCTCATGGTCTCGGCCACGCCGCTGACCCGGTCGAGCTACCACGCAGGCGACGATTTCGCGCGTTTGCGTGAGGCGCGGAACCGCAAACTGGGTATTGCCTGATCGAAAAATAAGTGCCTGGCGTTACCCGCCGGGCAGGGCCTTAAGGTAGGCAGCAATCGCTTCGCGGTCGCTCTCAGGCAGTTGTGCAAGATTGCTGACCACCTCGGCCATTTCTCCGCCCGCGCTGTCATATTCCGGGGTAAAGCCAGAGGTGAAATATTCCACCAGATCGGCCTGCGACCACTCAAGCTTTGCGGGGGTGATTGCGGGGATGCGGCCCTTTCCCGAGGGGTTCGGTGCGCCGGTCAGCCAAGCCTCGCGCTCCAACGCGCCCAGAGCGTTGCGCGGCGTATGACATTCCCCGCAATGGGCCAGCCCTTCGACAAGGTAGCGCCCCCGCGCGACCTGTGCATCTGACGCGTCTGCCAGCACGAAATCTTCGTCAGAAAACAGCATTTTCCACGCGCCGAGGCCGCGCCGCACATTGAAGGGAAAGCTCACCTCATGCGGCAGGCTGGGCACCTCTGCGGCGGGCAGGGTTTGCATATACGCAAAAAGATTAACCACGTCCTGCGCGGCGAGATGCTGATAGGCGGTATAGGGAAAGGCGG
>JBFGFW010000484.1:0-2215 GCA_041579395.1 Sulfitobacter sp. | reverse complement strand
CTGGGCACCATCCTGACCGCCGAACAGGGCAAGCCGCTGGCCGAGGCCAAGGGCGAGGTCGCCTATGGCGCCTCCTTTGTCGAGTTCTTCGCCGAAGAGGCCAAGCGGATTTACGGCGAAACCATCCCCGGCCACCAGCGTGACAAGCGCATCATGGTCATCAAACAGCCGATCGGCGTCGCGGCGTCGATCACCCCGTGGAACTTCCCCAACGCGATGATCACCCGCAAGGCAGCACCCGCGCTGGCTGCTGGCTGTGCATTCGTTGCGCGCCCCGCCGCCGAAACACCGCTGTCGGCCATCGTCATGGGTGTACTTGCCGAACGTGCGGGCATTCCTGCGGGCGTGTTCAACGTGGTGCCGTCGTCGTCGTCCTCTGCCGTGGGCAAGGAATTCTGCGAAAACCCCGCCGTGCGCAAACTGACCTTCACCGGGTCGACCGAAGTCGGACGCATCTTGCTCAAGCAGGCCGCCGATCAGGTGATGAAGTGTTCGATGGAACTGGGCGGCAACGCGCCGTTCATCGTCTTTGACGATGCCGATCTGGATGCCGCCGTCGAGGGTGCCATCATGTGCAAATTCCGCAACAACGGGCAGACCTGCGTCTGCGCCAACCGGATTTATGTGCAGGCCGGCGTTTATGATACTTTCGCCGAAAAGCTGAAGGCCCGCGTTGAAAAGATGAAAGTCGGTGACGGCTTTGAAGAGGGTGTCGATCTGGGGCCGCTGATCAACGCAGACGCCGGTGCCAAAGTCAAAGAGCATATCGAAGATGCCGTCGCCAAAGGTGCCAAAATCATTCTGGGCAACGCCAAGGACGACAAGTCCGGCAACTTCTTTGACCCGACCATCGTTACCGGCGTGACACAGGACATGAAGGTCGCGACCGAAGAAACCTTTGGCCCCTTCGCGCCGTTGTTCAAGTTCGACAACGAGGACGAAGTGATCGAGATGGCCAACGACACGATCTTTGGTCTGGCGTCGTACTTCTACGCCAAAGACCTAAGCCGTGTGTACAAGGTCGCGGAAGCGCTGGAATATGGCATCGTTGGCGTGAACACCGGCATCATCTCGACCGAAGTAGCACCGTTTGGCGGCGTCAAGCAGTCCGGTCTGGGCCGCGAAGGCAGCCACCACGGCATCGAAGATTACCTTGAGATGAAATACATCTGCATGTCGATCTGATCAACTGGACGGGGCGGCGGTTGCACCGGCCGCCCCGCTTTCCATCAACCGTTCAGCGCCCGCGTGATCAGCGCCCCCAGCCGCGACATCCCTTCGCTGATCTTTTCCTCGGACGATGTCGAAAAGCTAAGGCGCAGTGTATTGCGGCCTGACCCATCGGCGAAAAATGCGTGACCGGGAACAAAGGCCACCCGTTCGCTGGCCAGCGATTGCTCCAGCAGCGTGGCACCATCCATCGTATCCGGCAGTGTCACCCAGATGAACATTCCCCCTTCCGGCTTGGTCCAACTGACACCGTCGGGCATGTGGCGGGACAGCGCCAGTAGCATGGTATCGCGCCGCGCCCGATAGGCATCGCGCACGGTGGTCATGTGGGTGTCGAAATGATCTTCGGCCACTTTGGTTATGGCGATCTGGTTCAGCGTTGCGCTGTGCAGATCCGCCGCCTGTTTCATCAGGACAAGTTGGGAAATCACCGGTTTCGCCGCACAGACCCAGCCGACCCGCAGGCCGGGCGACAGCGTTTTCGAAAAGCTGCCGCAATAGATCGTCCGGCACGCGTCCAGATCACCGCCATTGCGCGCGGCCTCCAGCGCCAGGATGGGCGGAATCGCGTCACCGTCGTACCGCAGCGATTGATAGGCGGCGTCTTCGATCACGGCGATGTCCATCGCATCGGCAAGATCCAGAACACGTTCGCGGGCCACCTGGCTAACGGTGGCCCCGGTTGGATTGGCGAAATCGACCGACAGATAGGCAAATTTGGCCCGGCCACCCGCAGCCTTGGCAGCTTCCGCATAGTCGGCCGCATCGCGGTTCGACTGCGGATCCAGCCGGTCATATCGCGGCTCGTAGGCGTTGAATGCACCAAGCGCGCCCAGGTACGTAGGCCACCCCACCAATGCGGTATCGCCGGGCGACAGGAAAAGCTTGCCCAGATAATCAAGCGCCTGCTGCGACCCAGAAGTGATCAGGATATTATCGGGCATCGCCGGGATGCCAATCGCCTGCATCTGCGCGGCGATCCACG
>JBFGFW010000483.1:0-2239 GCA_041579395.1 Sulfitobacter sp. | reverse complement strand
CACGGCGTCAGATGCGTCTATGGCAATTTCCTGAACAGAACGACCGGAATAGAGGACATACCCCCCGAGCGCGATCAAGCCGGCAACGATGATCCAGATAAGGTTTTTCATGGCAATCAGGTCCTTTTGGTCTTGGTTGTCGTTGTGCTGCGACAATCCCGTGCAGCCCTGTTTGTTGAAATGCGCCCTGCACATCAATGTTGCAAGACGAAAAGGGCCGTGTTAGGCGGCAAAAGGCCCATTTTCCGACTTGAAGAAGGGCATTGGCAGGTTTACCTTCTGACTTCGATATTCTTGAACAATCAAAGGACGATCATCATCGCTCGCAGACCACATAACGCGCCGCCACAAAGAGACACGGGCCCGCGCATTAATGAAAATATTCGCTCTAACGAAATACGCCTGATCGGTGCCGACGGTGAAAACGCCGGTGTTGTGACCCCGGAACGTGCCATGGAAATGGCCAACGAAGCGGGGCTGGATCTGGTCGAGATTTCCCCCAATGCCAGCCCGCCCGTGTGCAAGATTATGGATTTTGGCAAATTTAAATACGAGACGCAAAAGCGCGAAGCCGAAGCGCGCAAAAAGCAAAAGATCATCGAGATCAAAGAGGTCAAATTCAGACCCAACACAGATACCAACGACTACGACGTCAAGATGCGCAATGTTTTCAAGTTTCTTGAAAACGGCGACAAGGTAAAGATCACGCTGCGGTTTCGCGGTCGCGAAATGGCCCACCAGAATCTGGGCCGCGAGCTGCTGGAACGGGTGTCAGAGGATACCAAGGAAGTCGGTCGGGTAGAGAACTTTCCAAAGATGGAAGGCCGCCAGATGGTCATGCTGATCGGTCCGATGCCGAACAAGTAATGCCGCTTTTGCGGTCAGGGCCTTACGGCTTGGCCAATTCGGCCTGAATTGCAAGACGCCCCCGCGATTTCTCGCAGGGGCGTTTTTCGTTTTGGTAACTGTGGGCTGACTTAGCGCAGCAGGCCCGTGATGTTGCGGACCACAGCGCGGCGATTGGCCGGCTCTGCTGTCAGAGTTGGGACTTTCAGCGTGCTTTCGCCGTAGCCTTGCGTGATCAGGTTCGACGGAGGCACGTTAAAATACTCGGTCAATGCCAGCGCGACGGTTTCAGCGCGGCGGTCAGACAGAGCCAGGTTGTAACCGGCATCCCCAACCGCGTCGGTGTGACCTTCGACCAGGATAACGGTGCGCGGGTCATTGCGGATCGCTTCGCTGATCGCGGCACCGATGCGGGCAAGTGAGCGGGCCTGCTCTGGCTGAATGGCGGCTGACCCTGTGGCGAAACGGACGGCGTCCAGTTCGACTTCGGGGGCAAGCGCACGGACCTGGCGGATGTCACGCACCTGACGCAACGAGAACGTCCGCGCCTGATCGCCACGCAGCTGCGTGACCAAAGCGGCGCGCAAGGCTTCTTCATCCTGCAGGCTCGCAAGGGAATTGGTCTGCTCGATCTGCGGCAGTTCGTTCACAACGATACGCTGCTCGACCTGCGTGTCGTCGAACAGAACATACTCGTTGCCCCGTGCGTCGATGTTCACGCGGCGTAGAACAGTGCCGTCGCGGCCCAGAATGGTCACGACTTGGCTGCCGTCGGGCTTGGTCACTGTGGTGCGCGACGAGCCGTCGTTGAACGTTTCGCGGCGCACTTCGTCACCCGCTTGGCGGATCAGCGCATCGTCATCCTTCAATACGCGCAAGTCACCGCTTGGATCTTGCACAACCACACGATCGCCCGAGTTGCTGACGACCTTCGAACCGTTCTTCAGCACCGCACCAACGGCAACAGCACCTAAACCCAAAAGCAGGGCTTTCTCGAACTTGCTCAGTCCGTCTTTCTTTTCAGGGGTGGCGGTCGCCTGAGCCTGCGACTGAACGGAGGTCGAGAATTCCTCGTTCGATGTGCGGGTGTCGGCTTCGGTCACTTCTTCGGTCACAACTTCAGCTTCAGCCGTGCCACTGTCGGCCGCGGCAGCGGCTTCAGCTGCGGCGGCGGCTTCTTCTGCACGCTGTTGCTGACGCAATTCTTCTGCGGCTTGCTGAGCGGCAAGATCGGCTGCGATCTGCTCTTCGGTTTTCGGTGCTTCAGTCGGTGTTTCAACGGCCTGAGCAGTCGCAGTTGACTCTGTCTGAGCTTCCGCTTCTGCGTCTGGCTCTGCCGTCGCACTCGCTGCGGCAGCAGCTTGATCCGCAGCGGCTTGATCGGCAGCGGCTT
>JBFGFW010000482.1:0-2247 GCA_041579395.1 Sulfitobacter sp. | reverse complement strand
CGCCAGTCACGGCCCTGTGGGAGCGACATGCCCGGCGGGTGCTGGATGCGATGGGTTGGAACGCAGAAGCAGTTATCACCCGCCCATTCCAAGGCGGCGTAAATCTGGCCCTATCAGCGCCGATCGACCAGCTTTACTCTGCCATCCATGCCGCCCAAGCCGCTTGGCATCTGTGCGCAGCAGACCTGACCGGCACGGCCGAAGTGCCGTTCGACACAATAGTCGCCAATCTGAAAAAGTTCATGAAGCTGGAAGAGAACCCAGCCCTGATTGAACTGATTGCCGCCGCAGATCGGCACGGCATTGATATCCTATGTGATGACGATGAAATCTCGATTGGCCACGGCACCGGCTCAATGACTTGGCCTGCTGACGCCTTGCCTGCCATTTCTGCAATTGACTGGGCCGCCCTACATGACGTGCCCATCGCCTTGATCACTGGCACTAACGGAAAAACCACCACGACCCGGCTTTGTGCAGCAATAGTAGAATCCGACGACAAAATTGCTGGGCTAACCTCCACTGACCATGTGCAAGTGGGTCGCGACATCATCGAGAAGGGTGACTTTTCCGGGCCCGCTGGCGGCCGCATGGTCTTGCGTGATCTGCGCGTCGAAATTGCCGTTCTTGAAGTCGCCCGCGGCGGCATTCTGCGCCGAGGTTTGCCAACGCGGCGCGCGAAAGTGGCTGTCGTGACCAACTTGGCAAAGGATCATTTGGGCGAATACGGCGTGAACACCCTGCAGGATCTGGCGCAAGCCAAATTTGCGGTGGCGCACGCCCTTGATGATACTGGTGTGTTGGTCATGAACGCGGATGACCTGCTTCTCGTCAGCGAGGCTACGTCGCTAGACAAGCCGATCTGGTGGTTCGCGATAAGTCCCCAATCGCCGCAGATTGCCAAGGCGCGCGCCACAGGCAGACCCTGTGCCTATCTCGACGGACAAAACCTGGTATTTTTTGACGGCATGTCAGAAGTGCTGTCCATCCCGGTGGACAGCGTACCGATCACCCTTGCAGGCGCGGCCAAACACAATGTCCGGAACGCGCTTGCGGCGATCTGCGCCTGTAGGGCCCTAGGCATAGCCACCGCATCCATCCGACTTGGACTGTCAAAGTTCAAACCAGACCGCACCGACAATCCCGGCCGTCTGAACGAGGTCAACTTCAACGACGCACGTGTGTTCATCGACTATGCGCACAATGTTCATTCAATTCTGGCGGTCTGTGACACTCTGTCTGCGGTGCCGTCCGCCCGCCGATTCCTGATGCTTAGCCAGCCGGGCGACAGATCTGATCAGGATATCGCCGGCGCTATGACGGCCGCCCTGAACTTTCGGCCCGACGTCACCGTGATTTCGGAGATTGAGGACTATCTAAGAGGCCGACAACTGGGCGACACTTCCAAGCTGCTCAAACACGCAGCAATTGCCGGAGGCATGAAGCTCGAACAGATCCGGTTTGCGCCCACTCCAGCGGCTGGGACTGCGATGATCCTTGAGCAGATCCAGGCGAATGATCTGATCCTGCTTCTGGTGCTGTCAGACCGCGAAAAGGTTTTCGCCTTGCTGGCGGCTGAATAGTATCAGGTGGTGACCGGGTCCGCTTAGGCGCGGGTATAAATATTCGCCATTGAAATGCGCAGTTCGCCTGCACCTTGCGCGGCCAATGACGGATGTCCCTGATCGGGTTCGTCGGCTGACAGGCCGCATATTTCAAGTCCAATACGCGATTGAGCAGTCTTTTGTTGCCGATCAGCGCCCATACAACGGCTGGAAAAATGCGCCTTGATAGCATATGCTGCCTTATGCCAATTCGAAGCCCTTAACGACACTTGCTGTGGATAGTCCGCAAAACTACAATTGGAACTGAGGACTGCTTTTGGATGGTCCTGCTGCCGCATCTGCGTGAAAGCCCGCTTGGCACCCTTGTTGCGTAAAAAGACGAACAGCCCATAACAGTCGTGTAATTCCGTCTCGGCGAAAGCGCGATGTGCGCCGATATTTCCGATTATTCGGACCAATCCATTTCAAGTATGAACGTCAAAGATAGAAACATTCCAACAAACCGATTTTTCGCAACGCCATCAAACATATATCAGAAATGTATATGAAACCCCTGTTCTTGATCATCTTCTACATTGCGGCTGTCACACTGCCATTACTGGTGTCTTGGTTGGTTGGAGGACAACCGCGCGCATTTCACCAAGAACTTGCTTCTGGTCTTGGAATTCTCGCATTTTCCATG
>JBFGFW010000481.1:0-2248 GCA_041579395.1 Sulfitobacter sp. | reverse complement strand
GCCCGATGCATACATTGTCAGAAAAATCGTGGCTGGTATGGCAAAACTTAGTCCCAGCACATGAACTGTGCCATCGGCAACGGTCTCAACTGGGGTGTATGGATACGTCATACTCCCAAGATAGCGCACCCTTGTGTCAATTTTATGATGACCAAGCGTCATGGTAAATCCTGCGGCGGGTTTACGCCGCCATCTCGGGCCAGCCGCCATACATGCCAACGGTACAAAGCCGGTGCCAGAATATGGTCATACAGCACGCTGGTCACACCCATAACACCGGGAAGGCTGACCGCCCGTGCCAACCATCGCATCTGAGGAATTTCCTGCCACAGCGCGACAAAGGCCGGTACCCCAGCGTAGATTTTGCCGTCTTTACGGACATGCAGGCGCTTTGCCGCAGATTCTGCGCTCAGTCCCCAATCGCTCAGGTGCGCCGCTTCCTCCAGTGAATCGTACCGGATGGCCAGCGCCTGCTTCCGGCTTAGTTTGCGATAGTGATTGATCTCGCGACTGCACACCGGGCACGCGCCATTGAACAGAACTTGGGTTTCTTGTGTCATGCATACGCATTTAGTGCGGCTAAGGCCGTGAAAAAGGCTCAGCGTGGTTTGTTGCCATCAATCCAACGTGACATCATTGTTTTGTCACGAAAACATTCTTGCGGAATATCACGCCGCTTCAACCGGGCAATTCGTTCGGCAAAAGCCACCTGCTTTGATGACGGATATTGCGAAAACCGTCCCTCGGCGGGCTTGGGTTTGTGCGCATCGATCCATGCGGACAGCGCGGCGCGGTCCGCGCCGATGCCAACGGGAAGCTTCACGCCGGATTTCGCGGAAAGAACGGACGCGTATTGCATCTGTTTCTCGGTCGCAGGCAGCCACCGGCCATCTGCCTGCCCTTGATCGGGCACGGGCGTAGCCCCCTGGTCGGGGGAAAAGATACCGGGAAATTGTGGTTGGTAGGACATGGGACACTCCCCTTTACTCAAACTTGGAACATTTATAGAACATTAAGGGAACATACACAAGTGGCTCGCACTCCCTTCCGGATCTACAGTCTACATGTGGGGTGTAGGGTGAAATTTGCCACTACATGAGCGCTTTTTGGCCGATGTCAGGACAAGAACACGGTTGCCCAGGCCAAATGGCACCGCGCACGGATGAAGATCAGCAAGAGAATGGGAAGTCTGGTGCGCTAGCCCCGATAGGCTGCGCTAGACGACGCGGCCCCAAAGATCGTATTCGCCGGCTTCTTCGACCTCGACAGTTACGATGTCGCCGACGGTCAATTCATCAAGACCTGCGTCGATGAACAGGTTTCCGTCAATCTCGGGGGCGTCGGATTTGGTGCGGCAGGTTGCGGCCTCGGAGTCGATCTCGTCGATGATCACATCCATCCGGCGGCCGACCTTGGCGGCCAGCTTGGCCTCGGAAATGCTTTGGGCCTTTTCCATGAACCGGTTCCAGCGGTCTTGTTTGATATCGTCCGCCACATGATCAGGCAGGGCGTTCGACCGCGCACCGGCGACGTTTTCGTATTGAAAGCACCCCACCCGGTCAAGTTGCGCCTCGTCCATCCAGTCAAGCAGGGTTTGAAATTCGGCCTCGGTCTCGCCGGGATAGCCCACGATGAATGTCGACCGCAGGGTGATGTCGGGACAGGTGTCGCGCCAGGCGGAAATCTCGTCCAAGGTCTTGGCTGCCGCAGCAGGACGCGCCATGCGTCTAAGCACATCGGGATGCGCATGCTGAAATGGAATGTCCAAGTAGGGCAGGACCAGCCCATCCGCCATCAGCGGTATCAGATTGCGCACATGGGGATAGGGATAGACGTAATGCAGCCGCACCCATGCGCCCAATGACCCAAGATCGCGCGCCAGATCGGTGATGTGGGCGCGATGACCACGGTCTTCGGCATGTTTGATGTCAACGCCATAGGCCGACGTATCCTGAGAGATCACCAACAGCTCTTTCACGCCGTTTTGCACCAGCTTTTCAGCCTCGCGCAGCACGGCATGGGCCGGGCGCGATTGCAGGCGGCCGCGCTGGGCGAGCTGGCTGCGGCACAGGGCGGCGCAGGCGCATGGGTGCGGCTGCATTACGTGTATCCCTATCCGCACGTGGACGAGGTGATCCCGCTGATGGCCGAAGGGCTCCTGTTGCCGTATTTGGACGTGCCTTTCCAGCACGCGAGCCGCCGCATTCTCAGGCTGATGAAGCGGCCAGCGAACGCGGAGAACGTGCTC
>JBFGFW010000480.1:0-2259 GCA_041579395.1 Sulfitobacter sp. | reverse complement strand
TGTGACCGGGATGGCCCACACCAAGACGCACCCGGTCATAGTCGGGGCCGATATGGGCATGAATGGACCTTAGCCCGTTGTGGCCTGCATGCCCGCCGCCCGACTTGCATTTGACCTTGCCGGGGGCAAGGTCGATTTCGTCGTGCAGAACAATCACATCTGACGGATCTAGCTTGTGAAAGCGCATTGCCGCCTGAACCGATTGGCCCGAATTGTTCATGAACGTTTCTGGCTTCAGCAGCACCGCGCGGTCGGACCCGAACCGGCCTTCGGTGGTCAGGCCCTGATGCTTGGTTTTCCACGGGGCAAAGCCGTGATCCTGCGCGATCCGGTCCACTGCCATAAAGCCGATGTTGTGACGGTTGCCCGCGTATTTGGCACCCGGATTGCCCAGTCCAACGATCAATTTCATGCGGGTCCCCTGTGCAGTTTGGCGCAGCTTAACAAACCGACGTGCCAAACGAAACACGGGGCCGCCCATGGCGACCCCGTGACATTCCAGTCGCGCAAACGCGCAATGGAATCTGATTTACGATTCTTCACCGTCAGGGGGGCCCATTTCCGAAGTTGGCACTTCGTCTACGGCGACATCTTCATCTTCGTCTTCATCCTGGCTGGCAAGACCGGACGGAGCCGATACCTGCGCAATCACGAAATCGCGGTCGATGGTCGGCTTGGACCCTTTGGGCAGCTTCACATTTGCGATTGTCGCGCTGTCGCCGATTTCCAGACCGGAAATGTCGACGGTGATGTGATCAGGGATATCCCCAGCGGTCACGATCAGTTCAACCTCGGGACGGTTCAGGGTCAGCACACCGCCCTTTTTCAGGCCGGGACACTCTTCTTCGCCGGCCACTTCAACATTGATGAACAGGTTGATCTTGGTCGTCCGCTTGAGACGCATGAAATCGACATGCGTGGGCAGGTCCTTGACAACATGGCGCTGCACGTCGCGGCAGATCACGCGGACGTCGTCGTGGCCATCAACCTTCATGTTGAACAGCGTCGACCGGAAGCGGCCTGCGCGCAACATCGTCAGCAGCTTGTTGAACGGGATGTTGATCGGCAGCGGATCGGTGTCACCACCAAATACGATACCAGGAACCATGCCATCGCGGCGTGCCTGACGAGCGGCGCCCTTGCCTGTCCCCGTCCGTTCCAGAGCTTCGAGATCAGGAATCTCTTTAGCCATTTTATTCTCCAATGTGTTTAGGGCGGACATCCTCCAAGGCTGTATGTCCGCGTGAAGTCGCGCGTATAGACGGGATCGGCGGCTGTGAAAAGACCAAAAGGGCAGGGGCGATACATCGCGGGGCCAGCCCCGTCAGGCAACGCCCGTGTCACCCCTGCGGGACGATCGTGGCCTAGTCCTGCCAGATGCCCTCGAAATCCTTGGGGATCAAAAGGTTGTGCTTGCCCAGGGCGGTGACAGATGTTTCGCCACACAATGCCATCGTCAGGTCCAGTTCACTGTGAATAACCTCAAGCGCTTTGGTGACGCCAGCTTGGCCCATGGCACCCAAACCGTAGATGTAAGCGCGCCCGATATAGGTCCCCTTGGCCCCCATCGCTACGGCTTTAAGCACGTCCTGACCCGATCTGATTCCGCTGTCCAGGTGCACCTCGATCTGGTCGCCGACTGCGTCCAGTATCGACGGCAGGGCGCGGATCGAACTGAGCGCCCCATCCAACTGCCGCCCGCCGTGGTTGCTGACGATGATCGCATCTGCGCCGACCTGCAGCGCCATTTTCGCGTCGTCGGCGTCCAATATCCCCTTCAGGATAACCTTGCCGCCCCATTGTTCTTTCAGCTTGGCGATCTTTTTCCAATCCAGTGACGGGTCAAACTGTTCGGCGGTCCAGGCCCCCAGGTTGGCCGTGTCATCGACCCCGGCGACATGGCCCACGATATTGCCGAATGTGCGGCGCTTGGCCTGCAGCATCTCGATCCCCCAGGCCCATTTGGTCGCAAGGTTGGCGATGGTCTTGGCGGTCAGCTTGGGTGGGGCGGACAGGCCGTTTTTCAGGTCCTTGTGGCGCTGCCCCAGAATTTGCAGGTCCAGGGTGATCACCAACGCTGAACATTTGGCATCCTTGGCCCGCTGGATCAGGCGGGCGACATAATCTTCGTCGCGCATCGTATATAGCTGAAACCAGAACGGCTTGGTCGTGGCTTCGGCAACATCTTCGATGGAATTGATCGACATCGTGGACAGGGTGTACGGCACGCCGAATGCCTCGGCGGCGCGGGCGGCTTTG
>JBFGFW010000479.1:0-2282 GCA_041579395.1 Sulfitobacter sp. | reverse complement strand
TGCCGTTTCTGCATGGCGGCCCTGCCCCGGCGCGCGATTACTCGATTTGCGAATATGATTTTTCCGCAATTCCGTTGGCCGATACGCTGGACTTGCACCCGGATAAGGCACGCATGTTCATGGTGGCAAATCATGGCTGGAAAATGATCCATTTTGAAAGCGGCCATCGCCCGATGCTGTTTAATCTGCGGACGGATCCGGATGAAGTGAACGATCTGGGGGCACATGCTGGCCATGCTGATGTCATTGCGCAGATGTATGACAAGCTGGCGGAATGGTCACGGCGACCGGCGGCACGCACGACCAGATCAAACGCGGCGCTTATCCATTGTCGCACTAACGAGCCCCGCACAGGCGTCTTGATCGGGGTTGTCGACGAAACCGACACCACGCCCGAAGAGAGCGTCAACTATGTGGGCCGCACGGCAAAGGATGCCCGGAACCTACCGGGCAACGATTGATCCGATGAACTCGAAATGCGTTCAATTGACCCGGCGCTACATGCCCGGCAACCACAAAGCCAGTTGCGGGAAGACGATCAGAAGCGCCACCAGAAGCATTGCACAGCCCATGTACGGAAACGCCGAGACATAGATTTCGCGCATGGTCGTGTCCTTGGGGGCGACCCCTTTCATCACGAACAACAGCAATCCGAACGGCGGAGTGGTAAAGCTGATTTCCAGCGCCAGCAAGATGATCAGCCCGAACCAGATCGGATCGAACCCCAGCGTGGCCGCCAGCGGAAAGAAGATCGGGACGGTCAGCAGCATCATCGAAATCTGCTCCATGAACATGCCCAACAACAGGAGCACGCCGAACATTACCAGCAGCATCGCAATCGGGGCCAGATCAAAGGACGTCGCCCACCGGATCAGCCCGCTGGATGCGCCCGAAAATGCCAAAAGTTGGCTGAACGTGGCCGACCCGAAAACAATCAGATAGGCCATCAGGGTCACGCGCAGGGCACCGACGACGGATTTCTTCATCGCCTCCCACGTCAGGCAGCGGAACAAGACGGCCAGGATCAACACACCAAGCGCGCCGAATGCCGCCGCTTCAGATGGCGTGATCAGCCCGGCAACCATGCCAATGACGATCAGCACCATCACCGACAGCATCGGCACCACGTCGCCAAACAGCAGCCGCGCCTTCTGGCCAAAGCCAAGGGTTTCAACCTCGTATGCCGGTGCGGCCGTCGGGTCGATCTTGGTCTGAATAAATATGGTCGCGATATAGAGGCAGGCGAGGATCAGGCCGGGTACGATCCCCGCGATCAACAAAGCGCCCACATCGATCCGTGCCAGTGTCGCCAGCAGCACGGCCAAGGCAGATGGTGGTATGATGATCGCCAGACCTCCGGTGCCAAGGATCGGCCCGATGGACATATGCTTTTTATAGCCGCGCGCGGTCATTTCGGGCACCATCAGGCTGCCCAGCAATGCCGTTGACCCCATCGATGACCCCGACAACGTCGAAAACGCGGTACCGCCCAGAACTGTCACATACGACAATCGCCCCGGCAATTTGCCCAGCAATCGGTCGATGGCATTGAACATCCGCGCACCAAGCCCGGTGTGAAAGAAGATCTCGCCCATCAGCAGAAACAGCGGGATCGGCACCAACGCATAATTCGTCAGACCGCCAAAACCGTTGTTCAGCAGCAGGGTGATCCCCTTGGCCCCGCCCATGAAGAACCACGCGCCGACGATATTGGCCGCCAGAAAGGCCAGCGCCACCGGCATTCCGACCGCCATCAGCAACAGGATCGACCCCAACAGCAGGGCCAGTGATTCAAACCATTCCATTATTCGTGAATCCCCGCTTCGCCGGAATGCATGAGGTCATCGCCAAAGACGAACCGAGAAAATTCTATGGCCATCAGGCCGAAACTGATTGGAAATGCAATCGTCAGCATCCATTTCGGAAAATAATAGGCCCGCACATCCAGATCGTTGCGCGCGATGTTGCTGAGGAACAGTTCGGCCCCTTTCCACGCAAGGATCAGCGACACGACCACACAGGCCGCGGCCACCATCCGGCTGACAATGCGGCGCAAGGGGCCGGGCAATGCGGCGGTGACCAGTTCGATATGAACGTGCCCTTTTTCGCGCACCAGCCACGGGGCACCCAGCATGGTCATGTACAAGATCGCGTATTCAGACGACGTGAACAGCCACGCAAACGGTTGCATCCCCGCATTGCGCATCACCACCGATGTGATGACCGAAATCATCAGCCACACCAGCATGACGCCCGCGACACCCGCCATGGCGTACAGGAAC